>JAFVCK010000029.1 GCA_017479265.1 Bacteroidales bacterium
GCAAAACATTGATTATGCAGGACGCAATGACGAAGTCGGCAACGCTAAATGTGTCGCAGAATAAAAGTAGTATAGGCTGAAAAATATGAAAGGAAATAGCTATATTTGCACTACCGTCCTAATTCCGGCTCATTGGGGAGGTTGAGGGGGATAATTGAGGCGATTGGAGCGGATGGAACCAGGACGGATACGTAGTACGACAATGGATACCGGAAGGACCATACGGGCAGAGGGAGAATTTACCCTTTCGGAGCTTTCGCAGCGGTGGCTGGCGGAGAGCCTTGGCGTATTCACCGGCGAGACTCTGGCGCACTACAGGAGTCTGATAGAAGGGGTCCTGCTCCCCTACTTCGGCGAGTCCCTTGACATCAGCAGGGAGAGAGTGGAGGAGTTCATGGCTACAGGGGCCGCAAGGGGCCTTTCGGAAAACACGGTATTCCCTCTTGTGAAGATGCTGCGGCGCATACTGGAGTACGGTGCCGGAGCCGGACTGTGCCCCCGTCCCGGCTGGGACATGCATCTTCGCACCCCGGTCAAGAAGCGAGGAATAACGGTCCTCACTCCACTCCAGGAAAGGCAGCTGTCTTCATACCTGACGGAAAACCCCTCTCCCATGCACCTTTGCATATTCCTTATCCTCACCTGCGGAATCGGCGTAGGCGAAGTGCTGGGCATACAATGGAAGGATGTCTCCATCGCGAGGAATTTCATCCGGGTGCATGTGTCCCGGGGCCCGCTGACCGGCAGGAAAAACCGCACCCGCAAGGTGGAAATATCTGAGCGTCAGAGGATTTATCTTCGCAAAATGCTCTCCAAGGATGGCGGCAGCTATCTGTGCAGCGGCACTTCCAAACCCCGGGAAAGGGCGGCAATGGAGAGCCGGTGGCGCAAGATTTCCGAAGAATTGCTGCTGATGCCTGCCTCTCTGACAGACCTTAGGCACACATACGCGGTACGCTGCATAGAATCCGGAATGGACTATGAGACCCTCAGCAAGCGCCTCGGCATAGAAAACGGAGGCAGTTTCAGAAGGACTTACAGGGCTCTGGTGAGCCCTGAGGACATGGAGAGGCTGGAACGGGAACGGTTCGAAAGCCGAAAGAGAAGGCAGGCCCCGGAGCATATCGAAAAGGGGCCGGCAGACCCGGAATCAGCGACTTTCCGCCTCAAGATAGAACAGCGCCGCAGCGAACTGAAAACCGAGTTGGAGGCCATAGAAGGAGACCTTGCCATAATACGGTCCTTGCGCAATTCGGACTGCGTCCAGGGGGCCAACCGCCAGGAACTCTACAAGTTCATCGAAAAAGTCCTCGGAGATGACAAGGACGGGATGTTCCTGACCGAATACCTTCGCTGCAACATGAGGGTGGCGGACATGCCCCTACTGAAGGTCACGACCCCGCAGGCAATACGAAGAAGGGTGACTCACGGATTCGAAAAGCTCAGCGCCCGCCTTGATGAAATATATGCCGTAGAAGGCTGGGAGGCCGTTCCTGTCCTTGAAAAGATGTGCGAGAGGATAATGCAGGCAGCACCGCCTGAGCCCAAGCGCACCGGCCCTAAGGGCAAGGACAGTCTCGAAAAGCGCTGCCGCAAGGCCTTGGAAGCACTGGAGCGCCTGAGGGCCGAAAACATACGCCTGAAAGCGGAAAACGAGGCTTTAAGAGCAATGCCGGAGGAATAACTCCCCCGCTCTGCATATTAGAAGCTGGAACCAGCTGTCTGCCGCAGCCCGGGGAACCAGGATGCTTTTGTGACGCTACAGCGACGCTACGAGTATTTCTTTTATATCCTTTTCTGTCAAAGGCACATACGCGTTCTCCAGCCCTTCATTTACAGCAATATGGTGTACCATCTCGTCCAGGCGTTCCTCCCCTATTCCTACCTCGCGCAGGTGCATGGGGATGCCTATGCTCTCGAAGAAGGCGTATGTTGCGTCTATGGCCTTGCGGGCAATCTCCTGCTCCGGCAGCGAAGCGTCGATGCCGAAGACGTTGATACCGTATTTTACGAAGCGGTCGAGCGTATGTTCATTAAGGATATGCTGCATCCAGCGGGGCGTGATGATGGCCAGGCCCTCGCCGTGGGTAATGTCGTAATATGCGCTCAGGGCATGCTCTATGCCGTGGCAGGGCCAGCCGCTGTCGCTGCTGCCGAGAGAGAGTATTCCGTTGCAGCCGTAGGTGCAGCAGAGCATCATTTCGGCCCTTGCGGTGTAATCCTCCGGGTTCTCAAGGCATTTGCGGGTGTTGACCATAAGGCTTCTGAGCATGGACTCGCAGAAACCGTCGTTGAGCAGGGTCGAGTCTTCGCAGAAATACTGTTCTATAGTGTGGTTCATGGCATCTGCGCAGCCCGCAGCCGTCTGTTTCCTGGAAACCGTGAAGGTGTATCTGGGGTCAAGGAAAGAGGCTACAGGGAAGAGGAGAGGGTCCACATAGCCGATTTTGTCGTTGGTATCAGTGCGGGAAATAACGCCTCCGCAATCATATTCGCTGCCTGTTGCGGCCAGGGTCAGTATATCCACGATAGGAAGGGCAGCCTTGGCCTTCACCTTGTAGGTGATGAGGTCCCAGGGGTCGCCGTCATATTTTGCACCTGCCGCAATAGCCTTGGAGCAGTCCAGGACGCTGCCGCCGCCTACGGAAAGAATCGCGTCTATATTGTTCTCCTTGCACAGGCGTACGCCTTCCAGCACGCTGGGGTCGTATTTGGGATTGGGCTGAATACCGGGGAGTTCGGTGATTTCAAAATCATTCAGAAGCTCTTTTACACGGTCATAAAGGCCTATTTTCTTGATACTTCCTCCACCGTAGGTGAGCAGCACGCGCCTGCCGAGGCCGGCCATTACATCATGGAGTTTCGCTATTGCATTCTCGCCGAAAATAAGGCGCGTGGGGGTCATGTAGTCAAAGTTCTGCATAATGTTCAATCATTTTTTTGCAAAAATAAAAAAAAACTACAATATCTTGCTTACCCATTTTTCGTTTCTCCTTACCAATACTTCGGATTTTGTATTTTTATCCTTATATTTGCAGGACTAAAAAACAATAACCATGTCAACAGCAGCTCTTGCATCCGAGAAATACACATTCGGCAATTACCGCACTTATCTGGCCGTACTGGCTTTTGTATGTGGCAACATCGCGGTTCCACAACTGTGCCATCTCATTCCTGGCGGAGGTCTGATTTTCCTGCCTATCTACTTTTTCACGCTGGTTGCGGCATTCAAATGCGGATGGAAGGTCGGCCTTCTCACGGCTGTTCTCTCGCCTCTTGTCAACTGCGCCCTGTTCGGCATGCCTCCGGTAGCGTCGCTGCCCGCCATCCTGGTCAAGTCCGTCACGCTGGTCCTCGCCGTAGAGGTGATCTCCAGAAAGATGGAATTCTCCATCCTTTCCGTTGCCATCGCGGTACTTGCGTATCAGATAGTCGGCATGACGGTAGAGTTCTTCATGGACCTGAATTTCATGCATGCCATCCAGGACATCCGCATCGGCTGGCCCGGCATCCTGATTCAGATTGTAGGCGGATATTTTGCAATCAAAGCCCTGCAGCGAATATGAAAGGAGTGCTGAAAAGCTTCCTCCTCTCCCCTTCCCTATATGCCGACGATGTCGCCGGCATTTCTGATGAATGCATACGCCGGCACGGTGAGCAGGAATGGCGGGCCGTCCTTCTCACAAATGAGATTCACGGCCATCTGGGCATATATTCCACCATCGGAGCCAAGATGGGTGTCAGGGCCATGGAACTGCTGAGGGGAGAAGGCATAGAGGGAGAGATTTCCGTCCTTTCATACGCAGGAAGCGTTCCTCCTGTGAGTTGCCTCAATGACGGCCTCCAGGTCAGCACGGGCGCATCCATGGGTCACGGCCTCTTTGCCCTCTCGTCCTCGGAGGAAACCGCCGTAAAGGCGGTCTTTAGCGCCTCAGGCACTTCACTCACCCTGCGTTTGAAACCTGAGTATGAGGACATTATCAAATCCGACATCACCAAGGGCATAGCCCTGCACGGGCACTCCCCCGCCTACTGGGATTATGTACGCAAGCTGGCCCTTAGCTATTGGCTGGACTGGGACCGCAGCAAAATCCTCATTTTCTCTTTTTGTTAACTTTCCTTAATGTACCTACCGAAAGCAATCTGTACGAGCATATCACAGAGCAATCTTTATGAAAACAATAGAAGTGGTCGCCGCAATTATACAGAAAGGTAACAAGATATTTGCGACGCAGCGCGGGTATGGCGAGTGGAAAGACTATTGGGAGTACCCAGGAGGCAAGGTTGAGCCGGGAGAAGGTCTTGAGCAAGCCTTGGTCCGTGAGATTCGGGAAGAGCTCGATACGGAAATCAATGTCGATAAATTCCTTACGACCATCGAATGGGATTATCCCGCCTTCCACCTCAGAATGCACTGCTTTATGTGCTCCCTGCTCACGGAAGCTCTTCACCTGAACGAACACGAAGACGCCCGCTGGCTCTCCGCAGCCAACCTCGGCAGCGTGAAATGGCTGCCTGCGGATGAAATACTCCTCCCTCTCGTAGAGAACGAGATCAACCCGGATAGAGACTAAGAAGATTTTGTTGTTCAATAATATATTGCTACATTTGCATTAACCGGTTTGGGGAGAAAACCAAACGGTTAAGGAATGCAAAAACCACCAAATATGGCAAGTAATTATCCAAATGCCAAGAACAAAGAGGCAGGAAAGAAGAAAGCTGGACTCACCGCTTAGTCATGTACGGAATTTGCATGTAATTCATATAAAATCACTATCTTTGCCTATATGGTAAGCGCAAGAGTTAATACAATGGTCCCGAAAATCCAGGCTATTCTTTCCGAAAAGCCTGTTACCCGAGCGTGGATTTTCGGTTCCTATTCCCGCGGCGAAGAAACGCCTCAAAGCGATATCGACATTCTGGTTCAGTACGATGACGGGTGCCGAATATCCCTCATGGACATCTCCCGCATCATGGTGGAACTCAGCAAGGCCTTGGGCATACAAGTAGATCTGGTAGAGGATGGAAGACTGTTGCCGTTCGCAGTAGAAAGCGCAAACCGAGATAGAATACTTGTCTATGAGAGAGCAAGTTGTACCGATTTATTCGAATTTACAGGACTGTCATTCTGAGCGATAGCGAAGAATCTCATTGATTACATGCGATTATAGATCCTTCGCTGACGCTCAGGATGACAAATCAATTCCGATTTGTCTTACTCTGCAAATAGAATCATTTTTTGGGGAGATGGGAGCCGGAAGGGCTGTTGAAACTCCGTCAAATTGATTATTTTTGTGACGTAATTACAGATTCATGGAACAAATGTCTTTCCGGCCGATGCGCCAGTTCAAGCATACCGACAGGCCGGGCTTCTGGCTCGGGTTCATCGACTTCTTCACGGCAGGGCTCTTCTTTCTGCTGTACATGCCTCTGGGCGGATTGCAGGACGAGCTGGATGACATCCTTGGCCTAAGGACGCAGCGCTACTGGGTGGCCTATCTCCTTGGCATCCCCACCCTCTTTGTCTATACCCTTGTCTGGATGGCCCGGATAGCCGAGGAACTGAAGGCGAAAGCCATAGCCCTTGGCATCGAGGGGCCCTACACCTCCTGGTGGCACATGTTCGGCTGGAACGTCTTCGGCCTTCCCCTGATGGGCCCGGCGGTAGCCACCTGGCGGTTCTTCGACACCCTGAACAAGATTGAAAGGAAACTCAACGAAATGGATTAGATTATGGACCATCTCCCGCTTTCCGACATACCGATGCTCGTCTCCAGCATCAACTTCCTGCTTCGGGACGAGGAGTTTGAGAACCTCGACCAGATATGCTATTGTTTCGGGGTGGAGCGGGACGAGATGGCTTCCTTGAACCAGGAGAAGCGCTACTTCACCATGAATTACCAGCAAATCAAAGACTGGATGGAAAACTACGAAATCTGGGACTAAGCCTTCCGGGAACGATACTCCGAAGGCGTAAGGCCGATGGTGCGCTTGAGATAGCGCGTAAGCATCGGCGGCGGAACTGGTTGAAATCGGCCTCAATCACGTCCCATTCGTCGCTTTCCAGGTGGAAGACCGGATACTTCCCGTCTTCCAAAGTATTGTAAACATAAAAAACTTCCATAACCGCGAAGTTACGGAAGATTCCTTGAATTATCAATTTTTCCGGGACTACTTTCCTCCGGTGACGAATTTTTCAATCTGAGCCTGGGCCGATTTTACTTTGGAGCCCTGAATGGAAAGGCCTTTTTTGATGGTGGCTGCGGGAATAGCGGCTTTGAGGTCCCTCAGTGACTGGCCGAAGCCGCTCCCTTCGTGTGTCGTGAAAGGAATCACCGTCTTGCCTGTCCAGTCGTGGCCTTCCAGGAAAGTAGCCACGCACATCGGATAAGTGCCCCACCAGCAGGGATAACCCAGGATGATGGTGTCGTACTGGTCCATGTTCTCCACTTTGGCGGTGAGTTCCGGGCGGGCCTTGGCACGGAACCTTTGTTTTGTACCATTTTTGTTATGGCGTTCAAGAAGAAATAATCGGGGATTAACTCCGATATTCGCCGAACTTTTATCGGTGAATAACTTGCTTTTTCGCCGAATAAACAGTAGATTTGCACCGAGACAAAGAAACGATATGTACCTGCATCAAAGAAATAACTGGTGGAAATTCAGCTATGACAAAGAGGCTGTGATGAACAAACTCGGCCCAGTAAGGGCAAAACAAGGCCTTATGCTGGGCCGAATGCTGTCCCTCGGCTTCGACTTCCAAGACGAAGCCATGCTCACCACCATGTCCCTGGAACTCGTACGTTCCTGCGAGATAGAAGGCGAAGTCCTCAACCTCACGGAAGTCCGCTCCTCCATCGCCCGCCGCCTCGGCATCAAAACGGCCGGTCTGGTGCCTGCATCACGCTACGTTGAAGGTATCGTTGAGATGCTCCTGGACGCCACGCAGCACTACGACCAGCCCCTTTCCGACGACCGCCTCTTTGGCTGGCACAATGTCCTGTTTCCAACGGGTCGCAGCGGCATCTACGTCATAGAAGTGGCCAAATACCGCACCGGAGAAATGCAGGTGGTCTCTGGGCCGATGGGGCAC
>JAFVCK010000030.1 GCA_017479265.1 Bacteroidales bacterium
CCCGGGAAGTAGCCGTCCGCCTTCTTGTAGGAGTACTTCGCGTCCTTCTTGTCCGCCGCGATGAACTGGTGGTCGAAGTCCAGGCTCACGCAGTCGCCACGGCCCAGCTGGCCGGTGACCGCGAGGTACTTCAGGAGCAGGGTGTTCATCCTCTCGTTGGTGTTGAAGTCGTAGGACTTTTCCTGGGTGCTCTTGTACGTGACATTGTCGGAAGAGAGCTTCCGCAGGGTACGCAGGGCGACGTCCGAGCTGCAGACGCGCAGCTTGTCGCGCCCGTCCCAGAAGGACTTTACGTCCATCAGGTCCTCAACGCAGTCGCCACCACACAGGTAACTGCCGAACAGCGATGCGAACACGTCCCCGTAGGTGAATGCGGCCTTGGTCGTTCCCCGTTTCCCGAGGGCGGAATCGATGGTCTGGCGCAGGCCGCTGCGGTCAAACTGCTTGAAAATGGGAAAAAGTCCCCCGAAAGGGTTGATGTTGACGGATTTTAGTTGTATCTTCGCCATGTCAGTGCTCGCTTATATAGTTGTTGTGGTAAGCACTAATTTAGGTGAAATTTCTGACAATCGCAAGCCCTTATAAGGGTTTCTTTATCAAGGGCTTGCTATTTTTTACGAAAAAAATCTGCGGAATTTAGGATAAATACGAGCCCGAAGTCCAGCCGGCAGGCCCCGCGTTACCCTCAAAGAATCTCTCCGCCATGACGGATGAGGAACTGTTCGCTTTCCTGCGGGACACCATAGTCAGCGAGAAGTTGTATCTGGACTATCGCATTGACCGTCAGCAGCTTATGGACCGGTTCCATATATCCAAGGACAGGATTGGCGCTGCATTTGCTCAGGGCAGCGAATACCGTTCGCTGATAGACTTCCTCAACGAGACCCGCTTGAACTATAGCGCAAGGCTGTTGATTCATCATCCCGAGATGACCATAGAAGAAATCGCAATCTCATCCGGATTCAACAACGCCACCACTTTTGGCAGGAATTTCAAACTCCGCTATGCACTGACACCAACGGAATTTCGGTCGCAATCGGATAAAAACTCAGCGACAAACCGTCATTGAAATAATCAATATGTCCTTTCGGGCGGCTTCAATTTGTCCTTCCTGTTGCGCGCGTTTGCAAAGCTTGGTAATTTTGCCCGGTTAGGGCTCACCTGCAAAGTTTTATGCGGATCGTCGGCCGCCTGCCTTTTGCTCTAAAATATGCCCCCGGGTTCTATGCAGGCCATTTTTTCTCCCTTATAAGGGGCAATATCGCCTGAATTTGCATGCTATTTGCTGATTATTCCGGCAAAGGCATTTAACATTTTTTGCCTTGGCTCGTCTTATTGTTGCAAGCGCTTGGATTGACGATATGAAAAAGACAATTATTACATTATTTTTACTTTCGGCAACGCTGATTTCCGCGTGGGCCGGCAAACCTGAAAAACTGGAAAGGCTGGCACGCCAGTACAAGGACGAAGACGGCATAGAAATGGTCTCGTTCGGCAGGCTGGGTATCCGCCTTTTCAACGGAATCACGTCCCTGGCCGGCGACCTGGACAAGGAGGACCGTGAAGTCCTGAAGATTTTCCGGGGACTCAAGAAAATCATGATTATCAACTTCGAAGACATCCCTTCCGAGCGCAAGGCGGCTTTCACGGCCAAGGCTGAGAGAATCCTGAGCGGGATGGACCTTGTCATGGAGACCAAGGACGGTGACGACACCTTCCGGATTTATGCTATCGACGACGGCAATATTATCCGAGACTGTATCCTTTACAGCAGCGACGGTGTCCTGATTATCACCAAGGGGCGCTTCAACCTGGATGCTATAGGGAAACTGATTGATATGGCCGAATGACCGGGCGCGAATTTCAAACGGTTTGGCTGCCGCTACAGGGCAAGTTCTACAGGGTGGCTTTCTATCTGCTTGAAAATGAGGCGGATGCAAAGGATGCCGTGCAGGAACTCTACCTCAAGCTCTGGACGCTGCGAGGTCATCTGGAGCTTATTCGCGAGCCCTCTGCATACGGCTCCCTGCTGCTTAGGAACCTGTGCATAGACAGGATTCGTAAGCGAAGGCCCCGTGAGGAGCTCCGTGAGGACCAGGCCGATGACCCGCCGCCGGACCTTCTGCTGGAGGAGAAGGAGACGCTGAAGGGTGTTCTTGAAGATATGGTAGCTTTGCCCTCTAACCAACGGAAACTCCTGACAATGAGGGTGTTGCAAGGACTTTCCTACGAGCGGATAAGCAAGTTGACGGGGCTCAGTCCCCTTAATATCAGAGTCCAGGTGAGCCTGGCCCGCAAAAAACTAAGAAGATGAAAAGAATCGAAGACATAGAAAAACTGACTGCCGAGGACCTTCTCCGCATAGGGGATGATGAGAGTATCCCCGTTCCTGAGGACCTTGGCGTGACGCTGCCCGGACGCTCTCGCAGTATGTGGGGCATTGCGGCCGCCGCAGCCGTGCTCATAGGTCTTGGCGGCTGGGCTCTGATACGTCCTTCGGCGGCTCCGAAGGACACCTTCGACGACCCTTATCTGGCTTGTGCCGCTATAGAGAAGGCTTTTGACAGAATGTCGGCCACCGTCCACAGCACTGCCGGCAAGGTCGCCACCGCAGAAACAACTTTTGATGAATTAACATATTGGAAATGAAACGTTTGATTATAATTATCGCCATGCTCGCGCTGAGCGTGACGGCCCTGGCCCAGAACGGCAAACAACTGTATGCCAAGTATTCCGACCTTCCAGGTGTGGAGGCCGTTTATATCTCTCCTGCCATGTTTCGCATCATAGGGCAGATTCCTGATGTGGAATTCAATGACAAGGGAATCAATTTCTCTTCCATCATAAAATCCATGACCGGATTCTATATACTGAATGCAAGCAGCGGCGATACAGCCGCCAGATTGTTTGCCGACGTGAAGAAATATATCGACTCCGGCAAGTATGAACTGCTGATGGAGGCCAAGGATGACGGCCAGGTGGTCCGCATGTTCACCGTAGGCGACGAGAAGACCGTAAATTCCTTCGTAATGCTTGCCAGGGAGGAGGACGAAGTCACCTTTATCTCCATTGACGGAAAAATGGACAGGAAGGAAATGGAGAATTTGCTCGCCAAGGCAGCCGCTGAATAGTTTTTTTTATTATTTTTGCGGGAACATAATAATACACTATGAGCGAGAAAAATACCCCTACTCCGCATATCGGAGCGAAATACGGCGACATAGCCCAGACCGTAATAATGGCCGGAGACCCTCTCCGCGCGAAATTCATGGCCGAAAAATATCTTGAGAACCCCGTTTGTTTCAATGAGGTCCGCGGTATGCTTGGATTCACCGGGACCTACAACGGGAAGCGTGTCAGCATGATGGGCCACGGCATGGGCATGCCCTCAATAGGCCTTTATACCTATGAACTGTACAATTTTTACGGAGTGAAGACCATAATCCGCGTCGGTAGCGCAGGAGCCTACAGCAAGCAGCTCCATATCGGCGACCTGGTGCTGGCGGAAGGTGCCTGCACGGATTCCAATTATGCCGACCAGTATGAGCTTGACGGCATGTTCGCCCCTATCGGAGACTTTAACCTGCTGAGGCAGGCGGCCGATTTCTGCGAGAAGAAGGGCTTCCACTATATGGTGGGCAACGTCGTGTCTTCCGACCTTTTCTACCGCGAGAATCCCAACACCAAGGGCTGGATAAAGATGGGCGTGCTTGCCGTTGAGATGGAAGTCGCCGCCCTCTATATGAACGCAGCCAGAAGCGGCAACCGCGCCCTGGGCATACTCACGATTTCCGACCATATCCTGACGGGTGAAGTGACCACGGCCGAGCAGCGCCAGACCACCTTCACCAATATGATGGAAGTCGCCCTGTCGCTGGTGTAACGGTCCTTTCCGCGATATACCCGCGATATGTCGCCTATGATGATGCGTCAGCATCTGGAGTTTGCAAAGCATGGAATCTGCCGCAGGTCTTCGTCTCTCAGAACAGGCGACCCGAGCTACGCGTACGGAATGAACTTCAATCCCATCATTGTGTCTGGTAACAACGACAACCGTTGCGTCGGGCAGGCCATCCGTCCCGTCACAGAATAACCCTGCAAACCGGGCGAAGCTACAGGGGGAGTTTGATGTGTTCTTTCCTCAATGAATCAAATATTTAGGCGCAAAAAGAGCTGCGATCCTCGCAGCTCTTTTCGTGCCTCGGGCGAGTACCGGTACAATGATAATTATAAACAGATTTGTTTAATATATTTTGTTTTTCTATCTTTGCAGTGATGCAAAGCAGTAGTATCATATCCGTGCCTGGTGTTGGGGAGGTGATTCGAAATCGGATAGCCGAACTCGGAATTAGCCAGATAGAGCTGGCGGCCCGTGTCGGTGAACACTTTCAGACCATCTCGGCCATCATTAACGGCAGACGCGAAGTAACTATTTCACTCTCTGTCCGCATCGACGAAGCGTTGAATCTTCCCTCAGGGACCATTGCATTGGCGCAGACTAAATATCTGGTTTCGAAACAAATCATAGAAAAACAAACGGAGACCATGAAGGAAAAACGGCATATTATCCTGGAGAAGATCAAGGCCAATGGTGGTTTTTGGTCCTATCAGGGTATTCCGGAAAGTCTGGACGATGATGCCGTTATCGAAGCAGCTTTAGTCCATCTTGATCTGGAAGACCTGCCGCTTTTGCTTGGAATATGGAGCAAAGCTCATATTAAACGAGTCTGGAAAAATCGTTTGGTCAGCCAAGGCAAGCGGATGAATGTCTTGAATTATATACTTGCGGTGAAACTTTTCGGAATAAACAACCCTGATAAATACATTTCCAGATATGCCCACGTTTATTGACCTTCCTGAGAAGATAGCGGCAGGACTGACCGAATCAACGAAAGAGGTATTCGCCGATGTTTCTCAATTGGACAGTATAAAGGATTTCTTCCTTTGCGGAGGAACAGGCCAGTCCATTCAAATGAATCACCGATTGAGCGAAGATTTGGATTTTGAGTTGATTGGCCTTCGAAAAGAGCGCCCACAGCTTGACTTTGCAGCAATACTCAGCGAACTGAAGACCAAGTTTCCTGATGCCAGGGAAGAAATACTGGGAGAAGACCACCTTCTCGTATTCATTAATGGCGGTAAAGTAAAACTGTCGTTTTACCGCCCGGAAAACCCCGTAAAATCGATAAAGTGTGGTCTCCAATTCAACAACCTGAAGACTCCGGATTTACAGGACTTGTTGGGAATGAAGGTGTTTGCTCTCTGTGTCAGGACTGTTTTCCGCGACTATTATGATATTTACTGCCTACTTGAGGGCGGGTGTAAACTTGAAGAGGCTATCAGTTATGCAAGTTATCTCTCCCGACATCAGATTCGTTCCAAGACCATGTATTCCCGCCTCCTGTCACCGCAATTGTTCCGGAGAGAAAAAGACTTTGACAGGATGTTTCCCAAATACTACGTTTCCGCCGAAGAGATTCGTGACAGAATCAAAGTTGCTATCGAGGCGGAGAATCTGAAGAGCAAGGCAAAGATATAAACAACCTTCGCATACTAGCAAGGAAATTCTTGCAAGGGTGGGTAGATTTTTGAAAGATGAATTACGAATGGCAACACTTAGCCATATTGAAGAGCCGGATGGCTGAGCTTCACCCGAGTAGTTTCATAAGCATCTTATCCAGGAGGTCTCCGCAGGCCTTCCGGATTGTATCTTTCAGGAATTCAAGCGATTCGCCTGGCGAGAGCGAGGATTTGAGAGAGCGGGGTTTATATCCAGGGAAGGGGAAATCCATTTCTTCGAACAGCGCTTCCGGGGCGCAGAAACTGCTCCGCTGCCATCCGCTGTACTTAAGGTCCTCTCCGCGATATACCCGCGATATGTCGCCTATGATGATGCGAGTCTGCATTTGGAGTTTGCATAGCAGGGAATCTGCTGCAGATTTTTTCATTCCCATAAGTTTACGCACCTCGGCGACTGAGACGCTGCCGTTTTCTTCCATAAATGACAGGATTTTCTGCTGCTGCGCGGAAGGCCGGTATTTGTCCAGGGACCTGCGCCAGTTGACCAGTTCCCGGTAAACATCGACCGTAGCGAAGGCCGCCTTGCCTCCGAAAAGGAATTTTCCGTAAGCAATGTCTCCGCTCTGAATGCAGTCTATCTTCCAGTCCCAGGGCCCGAGATTCTCCTCAGTAAACCAGAATTCCGGCGGAACATGCTCCTCTATGGAATATCCGGGCACGGAATTGGCGAAGAAAGGAATGAGCCGATACTGCCGGATCAGATCCATCATTCCTTCCGGGTCCCTTACGACGGGCTCCCGGACTCTGCCATCTTTGTGATTTATTGACATATTACCGTCTTCTTAAAAGTTTCTTATCCAAGTGCGAAGATAATAAAAGATTCCATCATTCCATGAACCGGTCTCGGCAATTTTTGGGGCCGTATCGACACCGGTGGCCGTCAGTCAAGCGTGATGCTTTCTATTCGCAGGCGCAGGGTGCCGGAGGGGACGCTGGCTTCGGCGATTTCGCCGACCTTTTTGCCCATGAGTGCCGCGCCTATCGGGGATTTCAGAGAAATCTTGCCGGCTTCGAGGTCCATCTCGTGGGGGCTGACTATCTCAACTTTCATGCGGGTATTTGTCGAGAGATTGGTGAATTCGACCCGGCTCAGAAGGCACACCGTGTCTTTGGGAAGGATATCGGGGTTGATTACGCGTGAATGCTCCAGTATCTTCTGGAGGAAACGGATCCGGCTGATGGTCTTCCCTTGAATCCGTCTGGCTTCGCGATATCCGGCATTGTCGCTCCGGTCGCCTTGGGCACTGGCCTCCGCGAGGTCTTCCGTCACCTTGGGGTAAACCTCGCTTACAAGATGCTTCAGTTCGGCAGCAATCTCGTCGTATCTTTGCTTTGACAAGTATTCCATGGCTCAAATTTAATCATTTTTCGGCAAAATGCAGCTATCCAGCCACGACCGGCCGGACAGGAGAGACAGGGGCAGGTATTGCATTTTAATAACAAATTGGTATATTTGTGGGAAATTTCTAACTTTTCCTACAAATGCAAGAAAATGACGGCAAATACATCTTCGGCGTGGTGAAGGTGGGCGATAAAGGCCAGATTGTGATTCCGCGCGATGCCCGCAAAGTTTATGACATCAAGCCTGGGGACGCCCTGCTGCTTTTGGGAGACCAGAAGGGCATGGCGCTCCTGAAAACGGAAATCTTTCAAAGTGCCATCGACCAGGTGATGGAGGGCCTGCCGAAATGAGAAAGCATTGGATTGACAACCTGCGATGGGTAACGGTGCTGCTGGTGCTACTGTACCACGTTGTTTACTTTTACAACAACAAGGGCGTGTTCGGGGGTATAGGCGGATTTGGAGACGGCCCGCAGTATCAGGATGCAGTGATGTACATCCTTTATCCGTGGTTCATGCCGCTGCTGTTCATTCTGGCTGGAATAAGTGCCAGGTATGCACTGGAGAAGCATTCCGGCAAGGAGTGGTTCAAGGCCCGGACGCGGAAGCTGCTGGTGCCGGGGACAATCGGCCTGTTTGTGTTCCAATGGATGGTGGGATATTTCAACACCGTCGTGGCAGAACGCCAGGGCGTATTTAACGGTGTTCCAGCGGTGGCAAAGTATGTGATTATGGCAGTGAGCGGCACGGGACCGCTGTGGTTCATCCAGGTGCTGTGGCTGCTGTGCATCGTTCTGCTCATTGTGCGGGCGCTGGACCGTCGGGACAGGTTCTGGACATGGTGCGGAAAGGCAGGTATCGTATGGATTGTCATGCTCGGAGTACTCTTCTGGGCCGGCGAGCAGACGCTTATCCGGAATCCCCGTCCGGAATCGGCCGACGGCCTTCTGAACCTGTACAAGCCGCTGTTCTATATGGTGCCGTTCCTGCTGGGATACTTTGTCTTCTCGCACGACGAGGTGCAGGACAAGGTTGGCAAGGCTTGGATTCCGCTGATGGTCTGTGCGGCTGTCGCCGGCTGCATCCTTATCGGCACGACATTCGGGCAGGACAACACCTCGCCTGAATATCTGGGAAGTCCGCTGAACTGCCTGTATGGCTGGCTTATGTGCCTTGCGATGATGGGATGGTTCCAGGCACGATTCGACCGCACCGGCCGTTTCGCCGGCTACATGACCCGCTCCAGCTACGGCATATATATAGTCCATTACTTTGTGATAGCCAGCCTGGGTTATATGATGAAGACTTACACCCAGCTGCCGCCGTGGTCCATGTACTTGATTCTGACGTTGGCCGTCTTCTCCTTCTCTCCCCTTCTTTATGAGATTATCCGCCGCATCCCTGTAATCAGGTGGTGCGTACTTGGAGAGTAGGACCTGGGGCCCGGACGATGAACTATAGGGACTTCCGAAAGCGGCAGGTCAAAGACCCCAATCTTGTCGCCTCCCTCACCGGCCACGCCGAAGGCTCCCGTGCCTTCAACCGCTACCGGGAAATCGACTTGGGTATGAAGCAGGATTTGGTGAAGATTCAGAGGGAATAAAAAATAGTTTCATTAAATTTGCAGAAATACGTTGAGGCTTATGACAACGCAAGAAATATTGAAGCTTTGTGGAAAAGGCGAGCAGACACCAGTTCAGTTGAAAGAACGGGTTATGGACAATTATGAAGTGGGCAAGGAGATGGTCTGTTATGCCAATGAACGTAGCGGCGGGACCATCATTGTCGGAGTAAATGACAAGACCGGCGAGATCAATGCTCTTTCGCGCCTGGAAGTCCAGGAGCAGACGGGCTTGCTTTCCCAGATTGCGGAGCAGAATGTAAAACCGGCTATTTCCATTAAGAGTGAGAACGTGGATGTTCCAGGTGGACAGTTGATTGTCGCCACCATCCCGGAGGGCATTAACAAACCTTACAAGGATAACAAGGGCATCATTTGGGTGAAGAATGGTGCCAACAAGCGGCGGGTTATGGACAACGCGGAGATTGCAGAGATGATGTCCGACAGCGGAACCTTCCGGCAGGACGAGGCGTTGGTCCCTGGGGCTACTTTCGCCGATTTGGACCAGGAGGTCATAAAAATGTACCTAAGAAAGCGCTTCGAATCTGTGTATCGAAGAAGGAGCCTTTCCGTAGAGCAACTTCAAGATGCCACAGCAGATGAACTTGCATCATGGGCTGCCACAGGAATGACCGTTGAGAAACTGTTCAAAAACGCCGGTCTAATCCGCTCAGACAACGGACTTACCTATGCGGCAATCCTTCTTTTTGGCAAACACACCCAGCGTTGGCTTCCCACGGCAACCGTTAAATGCGTCAGTTTTGTTGGAAACAGCCTTGGTGGAACAGAATTCCGGGACAAACTGGATGATTTGGATGCCGATGGAGGTTTGTTGAAGCAGTTTGATGCCATGATGTCGTTCCTGAAGCGGAATCTCCGAAATGTACAGGTTGAACCGGGATTCAATTCTCTCGGACAGCTGGAAATACCATTTGATGCCCTTTCTGAAATATGCTCAAACGCACTGTTGCATCGTTCGTATAGCCGTGAGGCCCCTGTCAGGCTGTTCATTTTCGACAATAGGGTAGAAATACACAGCCCGGGGATTTTGCCGGGTGGACTTCAAGTAGAGGATGTGTTGATGGGGACGTCCTTCCCTCGTAACAGAATGGTATTTACCCATGGCGCTTTTCTTCTTCCCTATACTGGAGTCGGAAGTGGCTTTATCCGTGTCCGCGAGCTCGATGAAAAGATAGATGTCCTCCATGATGAAAAAAGGAAGGAAGTCATAGTTACTTTTTGGCGCGAAAGTAACCAAGAAAGTGTTAGACCCGGTGTCAGAGTAACGGAGAAAAGTGACAGAGATAACGAGAAAAGTGTTAGACCTGGTGACAGACCTGATGTCAGAGCTAAGGCTGTTCTTACGGGTAAAGAACTAGATATAGTGAATTATTGTACTGTTCCTCGTACTAGTAAGGAAATACTTGCAAGAGTGGGAGTGTCATACCACTCAAAGAATCTTGCCAAGTATGTAAAATCTTTGGTGAGTAAAGGTTTCTTGAAAATGACAATTCCGGATAAGCCAAATGACCCCAACCAGAAGTACGTGAAGGTATAGTCCAGCCCGCCAATAGTTAGGCATAAAAAGAGCTGCGAACCTCGCAGCTCTTTTCGTGCTTCGGACGGGACTCGAACCCGTACAGGCATTCCTGCCCAAGGGATTTTCTTGCCACTATGGCTTTCGCCACCATCGCTGTTTGTGGTCCGGACTATTCCTTCACCGTAGAAATTGTTTCCGTAGGTGTGTCGTGTCTAGTCTCTGCACCTTCCTCAAATAAATTGAGGCTTGGCTCAAGATTGCCTTCAGCTTTACCTGCTAAGGTTTCCTTGAATTTACGACATTCTACATCCCTCCTTTCGGAGAGCGCACTCAAATTTCTTTAAGTCCCTCGTGTCTACCATTCCACCACCAAAGCGTGGGTGCAAAGATAATAATTATTTCCGGGATTTGCCAATCTTGTCCATGATGAGTGCTATGGCCCCGTCGCCGGTCACGTTGCAGGCCGTGCCGAAAGAGTCCATCGCGATGTACAGCGTCACCATCATCGCCTGGGCCGTGGAATCGAATCCGAGAATGCTGCCCAGGATTCCGAGCGCCGCCATGATGGCCCCTCCGGGGACTCCGGGAGCCGCCACCATCGTCACGCCCAGCATCATGATGAACCCGAGCATGGTCAGAAAGTCCACAGGCATGCCGAGCATCATCATAAGCGCTATGGCACAGGAAGTTATCTTGAGCGTGCTGCCGGACAGGTGTATGGTCGCGCACAGCGGCACCACGAATCCGGCCACCGACTCCTGCACTCCGTTCTTGACCGCGCACTTGAGCGTCACGGGGATGGTTGCGGCCGACGAGGCCGTGCCGAGGGCGGTCATGTACGCAGGCAGCATGCTTCCGAGCATCTTCAGGGGGTTGCGCCTGGCGACTATGCCGGCGACGCAATATTGCAGCAGCAACAGCACCAGGGTCATCGCGAAGATTACCGCCACCACGATAAGGAAGCTCTTCAGCACGGGCCCTACCTTCCCGGCGGCCGTCATGTCGAGGAAAAGGCCGAAGATATAGAAAGGCAGTACCGGGATGATAACCTTCTCTATACTCCTGACTATTATAGACTTAAGTTCCTCGAACCCCTTCGTCAGGACCTCTGCCCGCGTAGCTGCTATGCCCAGGCCCATCATGAATGACAGCACCAGGGCGGTCATCACGTCTATGGCCGGCGGAATGCTTATGCTGAAATATGGCGCATAGGCCGTCCCTTCGCTCCCGAGGCCGTTCAAAGAGCCGCTGTCCAGCATCATGGGGAACAGGGCGGTGCTGAAAGAATATGCGAACAGTCCCGAAAGAATGGTGAAAGTATATGCCAGTGCCACGGTTATGAGCAGCATACGGCCAGCCTTCTCCCCGACTTCCGCTATGGCCGGAGTCACCAGACCTACTATGATAAGGGGTATGAAAAACCGCAGCAGTTGGTCGAAGATTCCGTCGAAAGTATTCATGGCACGCACAAGGGCGACAGGGGCGAACAGACCTATGGCTATGCCCAGGGCTATGGCAATGACGATTTTTACAAGTAAAGGAATGTCTTTCAGCTTCATATATGTGGTCATTCTTTATCTATCTACAAATATAGCCTTTTTAATACAACAAAGCAAAGCGGTTTTGCTGCAAAGGAAAAAAATGCTATATTTGCCATTGAAAATTAAAGACTTATGAAGAAAGCTGTACTAGCCCTGATCCTCGGCCTGTCCGTTGCGGCATGCCCCCTCCTTTATTTCCTGGCCGGTCCCGAACTGACCCCGGACCAGCTCTCCGTCCTTGGAACTCTCCTGATAATAGCAGCCTGCAGCGGCCTGTACTGCTTCATCGTCGGAGAACTCACCTCCAACAACAGCCAGATGGACAAGCTCTGGAGCATACTTCCCGCCGTATATACCTGGGTGATAGCGGCCTGCGGAGGTATGGCCCCGAGGCTGGTCATAATGGCCTGTCTCGCGACCCTCTGGGGCGCACGGCTCACCTTCAACTTCGCCCGCAAAGGGGCCTACAGCTGGAAATTCTGGACCGGCACCGAAGACTACCGCTGGGTGGTGCTCAGGGGTAAAAAAGAATTCCAGCCCCATTGGAAGTGGCTGGTATTCAATTTCTTCTTTATCAGCATATATCAGAACGCCCTGGTGCTTATGACCACCTTCCCGGCCCTTGTGGTAATGGGCAATCCCACCCCTCTGAACTGGATTGACTGCCTGGCGGGAGTACTGACCTTCGGATTCATAGTATATGAGACCGTCGCCGACGAGCAGCAATGGGCCTTCCAGACCAGGAAATGGGCTATGATTAACTCCGGAAGCCGCCTCGAAGACCTGCCCGAGCCTTATCGCAAGGGCTTCAACACCATAGGCCTGTGGAGCCGCAGCCGCCACCCCAACTACTTCGCCGAACAAGCGATATGGGTGTGCTTCTACATATTCTCCATCGCCGCCGGAACAGGCCTTTTCAACTGGAGCCTCATAGGAGCCCTTCTGCTGATAGTACTCTTCCTCGGCAGCGCCGCCTTCGCCGAAGAAATCAGCAAAGAAAAATACCCGCTCTACGCGAAATACTGCGCAGAGGTATCAAAATTCTTCCCCGGCAAAAAGTGGAAAGAGGCTTCTTAGGAAAGCCATTTCTTCAGCCTGCGCACAACTCTCAGAAGAGCCGAGTCCAGAGGCTTGTCGGCAGGTGATATCATTCTGAGACCCGTGGCAAACATGTTCCTGGGCTCCAGCATCTTATGCACACTGTCCACATCGCGCGAGATTCTGACCTTCTTGGACGAAATCTTGCCCGACACTTCCCTTATGGCCTTGTCCAGCTGGGATAGATTGCGTATTTTGGAATAGTCGCTCATTCCTCGCCCTCCCCGAAAAACAGTTCGCTGAAAAGCCTGACGAAACTGCCCGTAAACAGCTTGGCCCTCAGGCTCAGCAGCACCAGCGTGATAATGAGGAACACTCCTGCCATGATGAATGCGCCGCCGGCATAACTGCCTATCCACTGTCCCAGCAGCATTATGCAGCCGAAGGCCAGGGCAAGCAGCACCACCGAAAACGAGAACAGCACCAGAATCATGGCCAGCAGATGACCCAGACCAAGGGAAAGGCCTTTTATGCCTTTGAGCTTGACCTCGTCTATCTTCAGGTCCACATAGTCGCTGGCATCTGAAACGAGATTCTCGATTGGTTTCGTGAACTCAGCCATTATGCCTCCTCGAACTGGTCGTCAACCTCTTCCTCGTCCTTTGCCAAAGCCTTCTCCAGCTTGTCCAGCTGCTCCAGGAGTGATGTCCTTATGTCCTCTTTCATGTCGTTTCCCTGCTCAGCAAGGGTCTTCTTGAGGGCATTCATCTCGCGGCGGGCATAGCGGGCGCGTACATGGATGTCATGGCCAAGGTCCTCGGCTATGTCCTTTGCATCGTCCAGTCCTTCTGAAATGCCCTTTTTGAGGGCTTCGCGGGTTTCTTCACCCTTTGCGGGAGCGAAAAGTACGCCGAGCAGAGCACCAGTGGCGACTCCTGCGGCCAATGCGAAAAATGATTCAGCTTTCATATATCAAACAATTTAGTGTCCGGGCGTTTTGCTACAAAAAAACAGCCAAACCCTTGCGGATTCGGCTGTTATGACAAAAAGACAGCACTATTTGTTGAGGTCGTCCGCGCTCTTTATGAACTTGGCAAGTTCCTCGTCGGAAATGTGGAAGTCCTGCAGGCTGCCTCCGAAGTACTGGTCGTATGCACCCATGTCCACGAATCCGTGGCCGGAAAGGTTGAACAGAATCACCTTCTTCTGACCGGTTTCCTTGCATTTGAGGGCCTCGCGCACGGTAGCCGCTATGGCGTGGCAGCTCTCCGGAGCGGGGATTATGCCTTCGGTCTGGGCGAAAAGCACTCCGGCCTTGAAGGACTCGGTCTGCTCTATGTCCACCGCCTCCATGAAGCCGTCCTTCATCAGCTGGGACAGTATGACGCCTGCGCCATGGTAACGGAGTCCTCCTGCGTGGATGCTGGCGGGCTTGAAGGTGTGGCCGAGGGTGTACATGGGAAGGAGGGGAGTCATGCCGGCCTCGTCGCCGAAGTCATACTCGAACTTGCCTCTGGTGAGCTTGGGGCAGGATGCGGGCTCTGCGGCGATGAAACGGGTCTTCTTGCCGTCCTTTATGTTGTGGCGCATGAAGGGGAAGGCTATTCCGCTGAAGTTGGAGCCGCCTCCGAAGCATGCGATAACGGTGTCGGGATATTCCCCGGCCAGTTCCATCTGCTTTTCAGCCTCGAGGCCTATGACGGTCTGATGCAGGCAGACATGGTTGAGCACGGAGCCGAGGGTATATTTGCAGTTGGAGGTGGTTACAGCCAGTTCGATAGCCTCGGATATGGCGCAGCCCAGAGAACCGTTGTCGTTGGGATTGGCGGTTATGATATCCTTTCCTGCACGCGTTGACATTGAAGGAGAAGGAGTTATGGTGGCTCCGAAGGTGTTCATGATGGACCTTCTGTAGGGCTTCTGGTTGTAACTGATTTTGACCATGTAAACAGCGCACTCCAGACCGAACTTCTTGGCTGCGTATGAAAGGGCGCCGCCCCACTGGCCTGCACCGGTCTCCGTGGTGATGTTGGTGATACCTTCCTGCTTGGCGTAATATGCCTGGGCGAGGGCGGAATTCAGTTTGTGCGAACCGGCGGGCGACACGCTCTCGTTCTTGAAATAGATATGTGCGGGCGTACCGAGGGCCTTCTCCAGGTCGTAAGCCCTCACGAGCGGAGTGCAGCGGTATGAAGCGTAAGCCTCGCGCACGGGCTCGGGGATGGGAATCCATTCGTCGGTGACGTTGAGTTCCTGCCTGGAACACTCCTCGCAGAAGATAGGATAGAGGTCTTCGGGCTTGAGGGCCTCTCGTGTGGCAGGGTTGAGGATGGGCATGGGCTTGTTGGGCATCACGGCCTGGATGTTGAACCATGCCTGGGGAATTTCGCTCTCGGGGAGCAGGAATTTTTTCTGTTTCATGACGATTTATTTGTTAAGTTAATAATATTTTAACTGTTTATCAATAAAAATCAGGTGGCCTGCTGTAAGAGCGGACCACCTGTATATTGCTATGATATATACAACGGCGAGACACCTTACAGCTTTGAACTGCAAGAGCGCCACCACCAAGAATTGTTTGTATATATCGTTCTCATTTCGAAGGCAAATATGGAAATAATAAATTTAACTTCCAAGCGATTTGTCAAAAAAATTACTTGAGCATTGCAATCTGGTCGAGCAGAGGCTTGACGTACTGTGCGGATGCAGTGTCGCAGTGGGCCTCGATATAGCCGTTGACCGCTACGCAGACGAAAGCGAGGCAGAGGAGGGTGGACACCACTATGCCGATGACTTTCAGCCTCTTGAGCCATATCTGGTTGTTCCAGCCGACTGTCTGGAACATTGACCAGAAACCGTGGTTGAGGTGCAGCCATATAGCGACGAACCAGAGGATGTAGATGCAAAGTATGACGGGATTCTGGAAGGTCTTCAGAATCAGCAGGTAAGGATTCCAGGCCTCTTCGCCCATGAAATCGAGAAGCTGCATCTTGGCCCAGAAGTGTGTCAGGTGGAAGGCCAGGATGCCGAGGATGACAAGACCCAGGACCACCATGTTGCGGGAGCTCCAGGAATCAGCCTTGCCCTTGCTGCCGGACTCATACCTCTTCAGACCGCCGCGGGCCTTGAGGTTGACCACGGTAAGGTAGATGCCATATATGATATGGATAAGGAATCCGAGAGCAAGCACCGGGACCATAATCTTCACTATAGGCAGGGACATGAAGTCGCAGCCCAGCTGGAAAAGACCGTCGGGAGCGCCGAATTCGCCTTTGGCCGAGTCGATGACCGTAAAGAAGTTGATGGTCACATGAAGTGCAAGGAAAAGGATAAGAAATGCGCCGCTGATGCTCTGGATGAACTTGCGTCCTATTGAAGAGGTGAAAAAGTTTGCCATATAAATATTTTATTGTTGCGAGTGCAAATATAGTTTGTTTCTTGGAAGTTTCATAATATTTCACGAAATTTGTTGACCGATTTTTTGAAAAATGTAAGGATATGTACCGACGTGTTTTACTCAAGTTGAGCGGTGAAAGCCTTGGCGGAGCGCAGGGCAAAGGACTCGATACCGAAAGCCTGACCGCGTACGCACAGGAAATAGCGGTCGCAGCCAAGGCCGGATTGCAGATAGCCATAGTCAATGGCGGAGGCAACATTTTCCGCGGCCTGCAGGGCGTGGGGAAGGGTTTCGACCGCGTTGACGGCGACAAGATGGGAATGCTGGCGACAGTCATCAACTCCCTGGCCCTGTCCATGTTTATAAAGGAGCAAGGAGTTGAGGCACAGGTGTTTACGGCTACGCCCATGGAGCCTGTCGCAAAGTATTACATGAGGGACGATGCCGTCGCCGTGCTCGAAAGGGGAGGAGTCGCGCTGATTTCCGGCGGTACTGGCAATCCTTTCTTTACCACTGACTCCGGAGCCGCCCTGCGAGCCCTTGAAATCGGAGCCGATGCTCTTCTGAAGGGTACCCGCGTTGATGGCGTATATACCGCCGACCCCGAGAAGGACCCTTCAGCCGTCAAATATGACGAGCTGACCTTCGACGAGGCCATAGGCAGGCACCTGAAGGTGATGGACCAGACCGCCTTCGCCCTTTGCAGCGAGGGCAACATGCCCATAATAGTATTCGACATGAACCGGAAGGGCAATCTCACCAAGCTCCTTGAGGGAGTGAAGGTCGGAACACTTGTACATAAATAATAATCGATAAGACTATGTTACCTGAAAGCGCAAAGAACATCGTGAATGCATCCGACAAGAAGATGAAAGATGCAGTCGCATTCCTCGAAGAGGACCTCAAGACCTACCGCGTGGGCAAGGCCAACCCGTCCATATTCAATGGTGTGACGGTGGACTATTATGGCACCCAGACCCCTCTGGCCCAGGTCGCTTCCATTTCCACTCCCGATGCCAAGACTCTTGCCATTCAGCCTTGGGAGAGGAACCTCATTTCCAAAATCGAGAAGGCCATCATGGATGCCAACCTCGGATTCACCCCTTCCAACAACGGCGAGGTTATCCGCTGCGTCGTGCCCGCCCTCACTGAGGAAAGGCGTAAAGACCTGATAAAGAAGGCCAAAGCCGCAGGCGAGAACACCAAGGTTATCGTCCGTAACGCCCGCCGCGATGCCGTCGAGCAGCTCAAGAAAGCCCAGAAGGCCGGCGAAATCACCGAAGATGCCCAGAAGGAAGGCGAGGAAGAGGTACAGAAGGTCACCGACAAGAACATCAAGGAGGTCGATGCCGTAATCGCAGCCAAGGAAAAGGATATCCTGACTGTGTAGATGACTCAGCTCGAGACAGAAATCTACAATAGGACAGCACTGCTTGTAGGGGATGAGGGCATGGCCCGCCTCCAGGCAGTGCGCGTCATTATATTCGGTGTCGGCGGGGTAGGCAGCTGGTGCGCCGAAGGCCTGCTTCGCTCCGGCATCACGCATCTGACCCTCGTAGATGCCGACAATGTCTGCATATCCAATGTGAACCGCCAGTTGATGGCTACCCCGGCTACAGTCGGCCGAGGGAAGGTTGAGGTCATGCGTGAAAGGCTGCTTGAGATTAATCCCGATGCCTGCGTGGAGACAGTTCAGATGCTCTATTCCAAGGAAACGGCTTCGCAGTTCGACCTTGACGGCTACGACTATGTGCTGGACTGCATCGATTCCCTGAGTGACAAGGCTGCCCTTATCCTGCATGCAAGCGCCTCCAAGGCCGTTTTCTTCTCGTCCATGGGGGCTGCGCTCAAGATGGATCCCACCAAGGTGAGGGTTGCGGAATTCTTCGATGTAAGGGGCTGTCCCCTCGGTGCCATGCTCCGCAAGAAACTTCGCCGTGAAGGTACCCTGCCTGCCAGGAAATTCCTGTGCGTCTATGACGAGGAGGTGCTTCCGAACAAGGGCCAGGGGGAGAAAGTGGACGAATCCATGAGTTTCGGCAAGGTGCGCACAAACGGCACCCTTGTATATATAACCGCCATTTTCGGCTTCACCCTGTCAGGTCTTGTCGTACGCGACTGCCTTGGCGGGGAGTAATTTATAACACTATGACTACCAAGAATTTACCTGTGGTATCTGCCGCTCTTTTCTGCATTGCTTCCTGCGTGAATGTCCCTGTTCTGAGTGAGGAAATGGCCGCTGTCAGGGACTATGTCCCCCGTAATGCCGTCATGGCTCATCGCGGCTCCACCTACTGGGCACCCGAAGAGACCGAAAGCGCATGGCGCTGGGCCCGCGAAATGGGTGCCGACTACCTTGAATCCGACCTTCAGTGCAGCAAGGACGGAGTTTTGCTGGCCACACATGACGACAACCTTTGCCGTACTACGAATATAGAAGAGGTGTTCGGAGACGACATTCCTCTGATGAGGCAGGCTTTTTATGAATCCCTTGGCTTCTGTGCCGAGGATGCCGCGGCCCAGGTGGAGCGAGACCGCAAGGATTTCATCCCCTACAGGCTGGCCTCATATTACTATGCAGAGTTGCTGACTCTGGATGCGGGAGGATGGTTCAACAAGGCCCGCCCAGAGCAGGCAAGGCCTTCATACAAAGCTTCTTACAGCGGCGAGAATGACAGGCTGGCCCTGGATTATTCCACCGGCCAGTATGTTTCTGCCCTGTATGACCAGCTCGCCTACGCCGAGGGCAGCCGTCTTCGCCGCGATGCCTCTGGCCGCCGAATACTGCCCTATGCCCTTCGTGAAGGCCTTGAAGAAAGGGGCCTTGCCGAATTGGACGGAAAGTATATGGAAATTGTGGATTATGATTTCTCACAGGCATACGAGAAGGACCCTGCCGACGGGGGCAACCGTCCGGGTATCTATATAGAATTCAAGGAGCCGCAGTTCAATCCCGAGGATATGGAACTTCGTGTGTATGAGCTGCTTGCGGAGCGCGGATGGAATATTATGACAGAGCCCGCCGCCGAGACCGGGTTTTATAAGGACGGCAAGGTGAATGTCGGACGCACTTCCGGCAAGGTCATACTCCAGACCTTCTCCACCGAGTCTTTGAGGCGAGCCAACGAAGTGTTCCACGGCAGCCTTCCCATGTGTTTCCTTATATGGGAGACCTGTCCCGAGGATGTGCCGGGAGGCAGTTTCGAGAACAAGTCGGGCTATTGCAGGATGCTTGGCTGGGCTCAGGCTAACGGTGCGCATATCATAGGGCCTTCCATTTCAGGTGAGCCTAATAATTATATGGAGCTGGACAAGGCCTGGCAGGCCGATCTGGTGCGCCGCAGCGGTATGCTCAACCATCCCTATTCCTTCGACAGCCTGGAGCAGATGGAGGAGCATGCGTTGCGCTCGGATGGTTTCTTTACCAACCGTACGGACTTGACGCTCAGTTATTTGAAGAGTCATGGCCTGCGAGATGTACCGGCCGTTCTTCCTGACCCTGAGGCCACCCTCTCACGACTTGGATATTGAGAGCAATTATTTCAAAAACAGCGTCTTGATCCCCTCTATATGAAAAGAATATTGACAGTCATGGCCGCAATACTCCTTTTGTTGCCGGCCATGGCACAAAACAAAAAAGACATGGCAAAGATATTTGATTTCAAGGCCCTGAACAACAAGGGCGCGGAAGTAGATTTCGCCCAGTACGAGGGCAAGGTCCTCCTGATTGTCAATACCGCAAGCAAATGCGGCTTCACTCCCCAGTATGACGGCCTCGAGGCCCTATGGCAGAAGTACAAGGACCAGGGGCTGGTGGTGATAGGCTTCCCCTGCGACCAGTTCGCCCACCAGGAGCCCGGCTCCGATGCGGAGATTGCAGAGTTCTGCCGCCTCAACCACGGCGTGACCTTCCCCCTCATGGCCAAGATAGAGGTCAACGGCAAGAACGCACATCCTATCTATGACTACCTCAAGAACGCAGCCAAGGGTACTTTCGGCAATGCCATCAAGTGGAATTTCACCAAGTTCCTCATCAGCCGCGATGGCTCCGTGATAGAGCGCTATGCCCCTACCACCACTCCCGAGGCTCTTGACGGGAAAGTAGCTGCAATGCTCAAGTAAGTTATTATTTTCGCATTCCTCAAAACAGCTTCTCAGTCTCTTTTTGAGGCAACCTCGTCAAGGATGGAGGCCATCCTGGCGGCGGTGCCTCTTCGCGTGTAGGCTGATATGTCGCCGGTGGTGGATAATGGATCCTTGTAGCAGCGGTCCAGCCAGAGGCGTATTCCTTCTACGTCATCCCATTCGAAGGTCTGTCCGGCACCGGTGTCAGACAGTACCTTTGCCATGGCTCCGTCGCTCTGGCCTATGCCGATAACGGGACGGCGCGAGCCCAGGTACTCGAAAAGCTTGCCCGGGAGGGTAGCCCTGTATTCGGGTTCACGGCGAAGGGGCAGCATCAGGGCGGTGGCGGATTTTTGCAGCTTTACCGTCTCTGAATGGGACAGATAGCCTTTGTCCCTCAGTTTTCCGCCAAGCCCGGCGGCCTCTATTGCCGAGATTATTTCCCTGTCTGTCTTGCCTGCCAGGACTATGTGCAGGTCTCGCTCGAAGTCTTTGTCCTCCAGGCATTTGTCGGCGAGGGCCTTCCATAGCGAGAGGGGATTGCCGTCGGCGGCGAAAAGGCCTGTATGCACGAGGGTGAAGCCTCCGGCGGGGGCTACGTCGGCGGCGAAATCGTCCTCGTCGAAGCCGTTGGTCACAAGGTCCACCGGGGTGTCTGTCATAGAGCGGAACTCTTCCTGTACGAGGGGAGATACGGCTACCACGCTGGTAGCGTCGTCAAGCACCTTGCGCTCCAGGGACTGATGCTTCCTGAGGGCCAGAGGTCCGAGCTGCAAATGCTTGAAATAGAATAGTTTGGTCCATGGGTCGCGGAAGTCTGCAATCCATGGAATGCCTGTTGCGAGGGACAGTTTGCGGCCAATCAGGTGCATGGAGTGAGGCGGCCCGGTCGAGACTATGGCATCCACGGGGTTGTCTTTGAGATAATCCTTGAGGAAGCGGACGGAGGGGCCTACCCAGCTTATGCGCGGGTCCGGGATGAAGAAGTTGCCGCGCACCCACATCGCCAGTTTTTTCTTCCAGCTTTTTTTCTGTGAATTGATAGGGTTGACCTCGGCGGCGGAAGTGCCTCGGGATAGTTTGTTATAGACTCCGTAAATCTCTGATATATGGGTCTTTACTACGGTTGTTCCTTCCGGGATGTCGGCTTCGAGGCTGTGGTCGGTGCCGGGCATTTCGGGGTTCTCGGGGGTGTATATGACGCTTTGCCAGCCGTAGAGCGGGAGGTATTTGGTGAATTTTACCCAGCGCTGTACGCCCGAGCCGCCGGATGGTGGCCAGTAATAAGTTATTACGAGAACTTTTTTCACAAGCGCAAATTTAACAATAATAATGGAAATGATAATGAAGATAACCGGGAAAGCGGTGTTCGAAGGGTATGCGCCTCAAAAATGGCAAGCCGTAATATGAAATGCCGGTTATTTTTGTTTCGGAGCCTCCGGCGACAGAAGGGGGTCACAGGGGGAAACCCTTCCCCCTTGATTAAC
>JAFVCK010000031.1 GCA_017479265.1 Bacteroidales bacterium
AAGAGTCTTTCTTCATAACACTGGTTTTTAATATTGATGTGGTAATCAAATATAACCAAAACCAGTGTTATTTCGTACTACCCCCGCATCAGAACGATATCGTCAGGCACTGACGCTCCCCGGCAGGGGTTAGTTCAATATGAAGAGAGGCTTTTCGGCACTCATGGCATATAAGAACCCCGAAAGTCCGTCGAGACTTCCGGGGTCATGCCAAAATGACGATTGTAATAACTGTGGAGCATACGAGGATCGAACTCGTGACCTTCAGATTGCGAACCTGACGCTCTACCAACTGAGCTAATACCCCAAAAAGGACTGCAAATATAGCAATTTTCTATAAAACAGCAGTCTTTTTCTCAGGAAAATTCCATCCTGTGACTGAAATATCGCCTATCTTCATACAATCCTGAAGAGGAATTGTGCAACTTATGGTTCTGCTCTCCCCGGGACTTAGAGTGAGATAGTTGTCCTCCCACAGGGCGGGGCAGAGCAGCTTGCCCTCCTTGTCCTTGACGGAAAGCCTTGCGAAAAACGCCACCGCAGAGGAGTTGTTGCTGAGGGTCACCGTCAGTTCCATCTCCTCGGACAGCCTTGCGCTTATGCCCACGTCAGCCTTGCGCATGCGGTCAAGGGATGACATGTCAGAATATGTGATTATGGGGGTCTCATACCAAGATGAATGCTTCCAGTCGTGAACGTCCTCCGATTGTGGAAGCACGTATGAATTACGCGCAAATACTTCTCCTTCAGTGTTTTGCCCAGACAGCTGAAGGAATGTGCATCCGCTTCTCCTGGCAGGGACCTGGAGCACCTTCACCGGCTTTCCTGCCACGACATGTACCTTTCTTGATGCCTTGTAGGAGCGACTTCCGTCTGTCTTGTATAGCTCTATGATACCTTCGAAATCATTGTCTTCAAGCGTCTCGTTGATGGCCCATACGCATCCGTCGGCATAGTTGTATATCAGCTGGACCGGTGCGTTTCCGTTCTTTGTGCCATAATATGAAGCTGTGGGCTGACCGTAAAAGTCATACAACTGCCAATAGAGGCTGGGCCAGGCGGAATTCAGCATCCACTGGACTATTCCCGTGGACTTGGGGAAATTCACCCTGAAGGCCTCGAACATGGCCCGTGTGCCGTCATAGGCAAGAAGGTCGGCTTTACGGAGGAAGTCATCTTCGTCCGATACCGCGCCGAATTTGCCTGTTATGGCCTTTTTCAGGGCATCAAGGGAATGCATGTCTTCGGCTGCCACCGTGCAATGCTTGTCCCATATCGCATCGGCAGGCCACTCCAGGCCCATCTTAGCTATGGACTCCTTGACGGGAAGGCTGGCTCCTACGGAAGTCTCTGTGTTGAAGCCGTTTGCATATCCGGGAGCCTCTGGAGAATACCAATAGACGGGACCGACATACTCGTAGGGACCGCGCATCTTCGTGCCCGAAGGGCCAGAAACGGGACTCTTCAGCCCGCTCGCGGAGATTATTTCCTTGCGGTCGTCGCGCCCGGAGAGGAAGTCAAGGTACTGGGGCTCCAGGTCGGGATGGGGGATTCTGTCGCTGCCTGTGAACCATGCCAGAATGGAAGGATGGCTGCGCAGCCACAGCACCTGGTCCTCGAAGGACTTGGCAGTCAGAGCTATGTCGTCGGGAGTAAGTATGCCGCCATAGACAGGGTCGTGTGGCTTTCCAAGATAAGCCTCCCATTCCCAGAAACAGCTCCAGCCCGCGAGCACCATCAGGCCTGCCCGGTCGCACAGGTCGTAAATGTTCTCGGAAGTGCCCCAGAACTCCTCGAAGCGGACGAGGTTGAGATTCATGTCCTTGACCATCGCAATCTGCCTCTCGTTGGACTTGGGGTCGTCGCGCAGGAATATGTCGTCCGTCCAGCCGGCACCGCGCAGCAGTACAGGTCTTCCGTTAAGCTTGAAAGCGAGGTTGCCGTCTTCGTTCAGATACTGCTCCACCGTCCTTATTCCGAAATCCACCTTCTGGCTGTCGGAAATCCCTTCGGAGGTGATGAAGACCAGGTCCATGGAATACATCTGTGGAGAACCCATGCCGTTGCACCACCAGAGCCTGGGAGCGTCAATGTGAAGGGCGGGGAACCGGGATGCGTCAAGAAGCACAATCTGCTCCTGGGCGGGCTCCAGGCTTATTCTCTTGGAGAATCTCCGGCCTTCCAGGCAGCCTGTAAGCACTCCTTCCACCGGGTGTCCCGTCAGATTGACAAGGGTGGTCTCGACGGTCAGGTCCGCCGCTCCGTCCACCTTGCTTCTTACGGTGCTGTGCTGCATGGCCACGTCCCCCGTGCGGATTATGGATACCTCGCGGTACAGCCCCATGCTGCCGTCGGCGGGCCTGGGGTTCCAATCCACGAAGCCTATGCCCGGCTGGCCTTTGCCGGCCTTTGATACGCTGATGGCCAGCACGTTGTGCTCGCGCGCGTATTCTGTAATATCATAGCAGCAGCGCCTGAAAGGACCTTCCAGGGTATCGATGTATCTGCCGTTCAGCCAGATTTCGCCGCTGTAGCTGACTCCGTCCAGTTGCAGGAGTATGCGTCCCTGCGAAAGGGGAGTGTCGAACTCTGTCCTGTACCACCAGGGACTTTCGAAAAGGGCGGGGTCGGCCATGGAATAGTTGTCTCCCTCGAGGATGCCGGGGAAAAGTCCGGCTCTGGTCAGAACGCCCATTACCGTCGAGGGGACGGTGGCGGGATAACTGCCCTCTGCGGGGGTATAGCCTTCGGAAGAAACGGCCTGCGGGGACTCTCCCTTGGCCGGAAATACGCTCCAGCCCTCATGCAGGAAGGCCTGTCTTCCGTTGACGGTGGCACCCCAGCATCCGAGGCTGGCAGCAAGCAGGATAGCGCAAATAATAGTCTTTCTCATACACAAATCTATGGACATGCAAAGTTACTATAAATTGTTCGCAAGTCAAAAAGCGACAAAAAGACAGTAATTTATGACATTTTGGCAAGATAATATGCCATTTTGTCCACCTTTTGAACAATTTTGGCAAATGGAACGGCAATTGCCATGATTAGTGTCGAACCGCCGCAGAGGCGGAGACAATAGAAAGTTGAACAAAAATTATAGGAGAACAAAATTATGGTACCTTCAAGAAGAAACGCTCAGACCTGGCTGCCTGACATTTTCAATGACTTCTTCGACAACAACTGGATGGAACGCAGCAACTGCACCGCACCGGCCATCAACGTCCTTGAGCATGAAAAGAGTTACGAGCTTGAGCTTGCGGCTCCCGGTATGACAAAGGAAGATTTCAAGGTTACCCTTGACAAGGAAGGAGACCTCGTAATCAATATGGAGAAGAAGAACGAGAACAATGAGAACCATCGCAGGGGACATTATCTGCGCCGCGAATTCTCATACAGCAAATTCCAGCAGACCATGCTTCTGCCCGAGGACGCTGACAGGGAGAAAATCTCCGCAAAGGTGGTCAACGGAGTGCTGACGGTCGATATCCCGAAGATAGAGAAAGTAAAGCCCGAAGAGACCAACAAGAACATAGAGATTTTCTGACAAAAGCTTTGACAACAAAAATTTACGCCCCCTCATAGAGGGCGTAAATTTTTATGTATTAACAACTTAGAACTGGTCCTCGTTGTCGTCGCGCCAGTAGTTGGCTTTGTTTTTGTCGTAATCGTGACGATGCTCGAAACCGTCCTCGGGAACGTCTTTCAGGCAGTTGGTCTTGATATATGCAAGGGCCTCCTGGAGGCCTTCCACGAATTTCTCGAAATCTTCTTTGTAGAGGAAGATTTTGTGCTTGTCGTACGAGAACCTGCCGTCATGCTCAACACGACGCTTGCTCTCCGTGATGGTCAGGAAGAAATCGTCACCTGTCTTTGTGGACTTGACATCAAAGAAATAGGTCCGTTTCCCGGCTCTCACAGGCTTGGAATAGACATCCTCGCCGTTATTGTCGCGGGCATAACCTCCTTCGTAATCGTCTCTGTACATAATTCTTTATCTTTTTTGTTGTATTCAAGGGCCAAAATTAGCGAAAAATTCCAAAAAAAACTATCTTTGCAAAGAAATTTTTGAAATATGCTTGGTAGAAGAATTCTGAGGGTAAAAGCTTTCAAAGTTATTTACAGTTACGCGGTGGCGGGAAACATGAGCCTTGAGGAGGCCCTGAAGCAGTTTGACGCTTCTCTTGAAGCGACAAGGGACCTGTATCTCTTCCTTTTGGCCTCGGTTCCGTCACTCACCAGGATTGCGAGGGAGAGGCTTGAAGCTCCCAAGCAGAAACTGCATCCCACGCAGGAGGAACTGAATCCGAACGACAAGTTCGTCTCCAATGCCTTGAGTCCGCTGCTGGACGAAGACCCCGACCTGCAGAAGATTCTTGAGCGCAAGAAGTTCTCATGGGACCAGTATGACATAGTGTTGAAATCCATACTCGATTCGGTAGGGGAGCAGCCTTACTTCAAGAAATACATGGACAGGGAGGAGCGTTCCCTCAGGGACGACTGCCGCCTCTTCGGCAAGATTTTCGAGAAGGACTATTCGGACAGCGATGCCCTGCGCGAACTCCTCGAGGACAAGTCCATATACTGGTACGACGACCTGGAGTATGCCCTGATATGCTGCATAAACACTTTCCGCGACCTTGCCGCAGGCAAGCGCTGGAGACTGCCCGAACTGTACAGGAGCGAGGAAATCAAGAAGACCAGGCCGTCTGCTCCGCTGAGCAGCGACCGCGATTTCGCACGCAAGCTGGTCACTACGGCCTTCACCTCCTACGAGGATACTTTCCGCAGGGTCCGCGAGGCTGTTCCTGACTGGGACAGCGACAGGCTTTTCTGCACCGACCTTGCAATCATAGCCCTCGGCGTCGCAGAGCAGAAGGCCTTCCCGGACATGCCTCTTGACATCACCATGAACGAGTATCTGGAGATAGCCAAGGACTTCTGCACTCCCAAGAGCAGGCAGTTTGTCAACGGCTTGATGGACAAGCTTATAAAGGAAAATTTAAACAAATAGGAAATGACAGCTTTTATGACACTTTTGCAGGCGGCTCCTGCACAGGCGCAAGGTGCGGCCGGCTCCTCCTGGAGCATGTGGATAATGATTGCCCTTATCTTCGTCGTTATGTATTTCTTCATGATCCGTCCCCAGCGCAAGCAGCAGAAGGAGCAGGAGAATTTCCGCAATTCCCTCAAGAAGGGCGACAAGGTCGTCACCGTCGGCGGAATATTCGGCACCGTGGATGAAATCAAGGAGAATTCTGTGCTGATCAAGGTTGACGGGGATACCAAGCTCCGCGTCGCCAAGAATTCGCTGGTAAAGGACTTCTCCGAGGTCCAGCAGTAGCATGAAGCTTCCGGAAAAACTGTCCTCCGGAACGGCATTGCAGAGCAGGGACTGGGTGGTGCTCATCCTGTCCCTCTTGCTTGCGTTCCTTATCTGGCTGGTGGGCAACCTTTCCGGCAGTTATCTCAAGACGGTCAGCGTGCCGGTAACGGCCGAATGCCAGATAGACGGATATGCGGCCCGCTCGGCAGGTCCTGCCGTCGTGATGGCCCGCTGCAGGGCTACGGGCTACAACATAATCCGTCTTCGCCGCATCAAGAATCCCGTGGTCGTGGAGTTCGCCCCCTCTGACATGCATCACAGGGACGGGGAACTCTTCTTCGTTACGGCCTCCGAACTCAACCGCTATACCCAGTCCGTTTTCGGGGACAATTCAGGAATAGAAACGCTCCTGACTGACACCCTTTATTTCCGCTTCCATAAGGAAAACTTCAGGAAAGTGCCCGTATCTCCCGTCTGCACAATCAGTTACGAGGCTCAGTACATGAGCCCGTCCGGGATTGTAATGACCCCGGACTCCGTGCTTGTATATGGAGAGCCCTTCCACATAGAGAACATAGACAGGGTATATACCCGTCCTTTCGCGCTTGCCGAGCTCAAGGCTCCGGTGCATGGCGAAGTCACCCTCGAAACTCTCAAGGACGTGCGCCTTTCCCAGAGCAAGGCCGAGTACCATGTGGACGTGGAGCGTTACGTGGAGATAGGGGAGACCGTACACATAAGGATGCGCAACGTTCCTTCGGGCAAATCCGTAATCGTTTATCCTTCAACGGCAAAGGTAGTATATAGATGCTCTTTCCCCGTGCTCGGGGACCCTGCCGGCAATGTGGATTTCTATCTTGATTACAAGGAGTTTGCGGGTTCAATCATCGGCAAGTGCCTTCCTCACGACGACGGACTCCCGAGGGGAGTGCTCAGTTATACCATAGACCCTCCCGTGTTCGAATGCGTGGAGAGCGTGCGATGAAAACCTTGCTTCTCACCGGCGGCATAGGCAGCGGCAAATCGGCCGTTGCCGCTTGTCTTGAGGCCCGCGGTATTCCGGTATATGACAGTGATTCAAGGGCCAAACTCCTGTATGACAGCGATTTGATTGATTCTCTGGAGGCTGCTCTCGGAGTCTGTCTCAGGCGGGACGGCCGGTTCAGCCCTGCTGCTCTTTCGGCCGCAGTCTTTTCTTCTCCGGAGGCCCTTTCAAAGGTAGAATCCCTGGTCCACCCTGCCGTACTCAAGGACTTTCTCCGCTGGAGGGATGCCCGGGATGCCGCTGTAGTGGCATTCGAGTCGGCCATAGCCATGTCCAAACCCCTTTTTGACGGCCTATGGGATGCTGTGCTCATGGTTACGGCACCGCTGCCGACGCGAGTGGAAAGGGTGATGCGCCGCTCTGGCCTTACCCGTGAACAGGTCATGGCGAGGATAGCCGCGCAGCAATTTGACATCATGAAGGCCGATGCGGTGATAAACAACGACCTCGACATCGAAACCTTGGCCTATCGCACGGAAATTGCATTAAAATTGTTATATTTGTAAGTTATAACTTTAGAAACGATATGGAAAACAACAAGACAGACCTGGCTAAGATATTGTCAGTTTCGGGACAGCACGGACTGTTCCTTTACATTGCGCAGGCACGTGGCGGAGCCATTGCCGAGTCTATTTCAGACAAGAAGCGTACATGCCTGGATTTCAGGAACAAGATAACCACCCTGGCTGATATCTCCATTTATACCACCGAGGGCGAACTCAAGCTGGTGGAAGTGTTCGAGAAGCTCCACGGCGTGCTTGGTGACAAGGATGCACCTTCGCCCAAGGATTCCGCCGATGCTCTCAAGTCCCTTTTCGCCCAGGCCGTGCCCAATTACGATGCAGACCGTTTCTATGTCTCGCACATGAAGAAGGTCGTCGAGTGGTACAACGAGCTCAAGAATTTCGCCTCCCTGGATTTCGTCAAGGAAGAGGAGCAGCCCCAGGAAGAATCCGCAGAGTAATGCCTTCGCTTCAGGTCATAACCCTGGGGTGTTCCAAGAACACTGTTGACACCGAGCATCTGCTGGCGCAGGTGGACGGTGTCTATGATATCGTGCCCGCTGACTTCGACGGCAAGGTGGACGTGCTTCTGATAAACACCTGCGGGTTCATAGGCGATGCCAAGGAAGAGTCCATTCAGACCATTCTGGAGCAGGTACAGTCAGCAAGGGCCGGGAAGGTGTATGTCTTCGGCTGCCTCTCGCAGCGTTATGCCGATTCCCTGCCTGGACTCATACCTGAGGTGGACGGATGGTTCGGCGCCAGGGAGATAGACCCCGTTCTGAAAGCCCTTGGCGTGGAGCCTGACAGGTCCAAGGATACTGTGCGCCATTTCCCCGGCTCTTCGTACGCCTTCCTCAAGATTTCCGAAGGCTGCGACCGGCGCTGCTCCTATTGTGCCATTCCGTACATAAGGGGAGCGCACCGTTCCGTCCCCATGGAACTTCTTGTAAAAGAGGCCGAAGGCCTTGCTGCAAAAGGTGTCAAGGAGCTGGTAGTCATAGCTCAGGATACTACTTTCTACGGGCTGGACCTTTATGGAAAGCGCTGCCTTGCCGCACTCCTGCACAAGCTCTCGCAGGTGGACGGCATAGAGTGGATACGCCTCCATTATTCATATCCGGCCGGATTTCCCGAGGACGTGCTTGACGAAATGGCCTCTAATCCTAAGATTTGCAAGTACATGGACATACCTCTTCAGCATGTCTCCGACAAGGTCCTTGAGAACATGCACCGAGGAGTGGACGGACAGTGGACCAGGGAACTCATACGCAAGATGCGCAGCAGGGTGAAGGGCATAGTGCTGAGGACCACGATGATAGTGGGCCATCCCGGCGAAGGAAAGAAGGACTTCGAGGAGTTGCTGGACTTTGTGCGCGAGGCCCGTTTCGAAAGGCTCGGAGCCTTCACCTATTCCGAGGAGGAAGGCACCTGGGGCGCTCGGAACCTCAAGGACAGCATTCCCTCCAGGACCAAGGCTGAGAGGCTGTCGAGGCTTATGTACCTTCAGGGAGGCATTTCCCTGGAATTCAACCGCTCCAGGATAGGCAGCACTGAAAGGGTGCTGGTGGATTCCCTGTCTTCCGGAGTTTATGTCTGCCGCAGCCAATGGGAAAGCCCGGAGGTTGACGGAGAGATACTGCTGCATTATGACAAGGCCATGGGACCGGATCCGCAGGCTCTTGTGGGACAGTTCGTGAATGTCCGCATCACTGGAGCCGACGAATACGACCTCATTGCAGAATATATCAATTGATTTGTTATGAAAAAGTACGCCTTTGCGCTTCTGCCTTTGCTGTCTTTGGCCGCGCTTTCATGTGAGCCCAGGGTGTTCACCATGAACATAGACATGCGTCATCCCTCTACTTCGGGAATGGACTTTTCCGGAAAGACCATGTCCGTGGTGTGGCTCGACGACCTGTCCGGCAGGGACGAGGCCTTCAGCCCCGCCCTTGCGGAGAGTTTCTCGCAAACACTTGAGAGTGACTACTTTGCAGGCCGGAATGCCATTGAGATTTATCGCATGGAAAAGGATTTCGGAGGGGCTTATGCCTCCCGTGACACCCTTGTGAACCTCGTGCTGGATACGGGGGACGACGTGGTGTTCCTTTTCGATGCGCCCAGATACGGACAGCCGACCTGTTCTTCCCGTACCCCCGTCGCGGGGTCGTCCAGGGACTCTTCCAATGTGATGAGCATAACCGTCCCATACGAACTCAGCCTTTATGTCTATGACTCCATGGGAGCCGATACGGTGAGGGTGTTCAATGGCAGCAGCGACTTCCAGGAAAGGGTCTTCTGTTCGCCTGACGAGAGCGACGAGGATGTGCTGTGGAGGGCATGGAAGGAGTACAAGAACGGAGGTGTGAAAGCCGGAGTACGTTCGGCAAGGAACTTCCTTTCACAATGGAAGCCCGAGCAGTACACCCTTGTATATTACGAGACTCCCGAGGCATGGAATACCGGTGCGCAGGCTGCATACGAATATCGCTGGAAGGATGCTGTGAATGCATGGATGCTGCTTCTGGATACCAAGAATCTGGAGAAGCGTTCCTGTGCCGAGTACAACATTGCCACGGCCTGCTATCTGATGGGAGACTATGAGCTGGCTCTCAAGTGGTTGGACCGTTCGGACGCGGACAAGCCCATATCCCTTTCCCCCGGACTTCGCAAAAGAATCAATTCAAGGATAAGATAATATGCCCACGATTTCCAACCGAGGCTCGCGTATGCCTTCTTCCCCTATACGCAAGCTTGCGCCTCTGGCCGTTGCGGCCAAGTCCAGGGGAATGAAGGTATATCACCTTAACATAGGCCAGCCTGACCTGCCTACGCCCCGCAAGGCATTGGAAGTGCTCAAGCATGTGGACAGGACCACCTTGGAATACAGTCCGAGCGAGGGCTTCAAGTCTCTTCGCGAAAAGCTCACGGGCTATTACGCCAAGTTCGGAATCAAGCTCTCCCCGGAAGACATAATAGTCACGACGGGAGGCTCGGAGGCCGTGCTTTTCTCCTTCATGGCATGCCTCAATCCCGGCGACCAGATCATAGTCCCGGAGCCGGCCTATGCCAACTACATGGCTTTCGCCGTGTCCGCCGGCGCAGTCATAAAGACCATTACTTCGCGTATAGAAAACGGCTTTGCGCTGCCTCCTGTGGATGAAATCGAGGCCCGGATAACCGACCGCACCAAGGCCATTCTGATTTGCAACCCGAACAATCCTACGGGCTATCTGTACACTCCCGAGGAAATGAATGCCATACGCCGAATAGTGGCCAAGCACGACCTTTTCCTGTTCTCGGACGAGGTGTACAGGGAATTCGATTTCAGCGACAGGCCCTATATCTCCGCCCTGCAGCTAAGGGGCTTGGAAGACAATGTGGTGCTGATAGATTCCGTGTCGAAGCGGTATTCCGAATGCGGCATCAGAATCGGTGCCATAGTGACGAGGAACGCCCATCTGCGCGAAATAATCATGAAGTTCTGCCAGGCCAGGCTGAGTCCGCCTCTTCTTGGACAGATAGTGGCCGAGGCCTCCATTGAAGGCACTCAGGATTATTCCGAAGAGGTTTATAACGAGTATCTTTCCCGCAGGGACTTCTTTATGGCGGAGCTCAACAGCATTCCCGGAGTCTTCTCACCCATTCCCCAGGGCGCTTTCTATACGGTAGCGGCTCTTCCTGTGGAAGATGCCGAGGACTTCTGCCGCTGGTGTCTGTCCGACTTTGTATATAAGGACGAGGATACTCCCGCGGGCTTCAGCGGGGAGACTGTAATGATGGCTCCTGCCGCAGGTTTCTATTCTACCCCCGACCTGGGGCGCAACCAGGTCCGTCTGGCCTATGTCCTTTGCAAGGAGGACCTGGGACGGGCTTTGAAGATATTGCGCAAGGCGCTCAAAGAGTATAAATAGTATGTATTACGTCAGCAAACGTCTGGAAATATCTTCCGCCCATAGCCTGCATCTCAGCTATGAGAGCAAGTGCGAGGCCATGCACGGCCACAACTGGATAGTGATAGTGCATTGCAGGTCAGCAGTCCTGAACGAGGATGGCATGGTGACCGATTTTACCCGCATCAAGAAGGACATATCCGGCAAGCTGGACCACCGCAATCTGAACGAGGTCTTCGATTTCAATCCTACCGCCGAGAACATCGCCCGATGGATTTGCGACCATGTCGAGAATTGCTACAAGGTGGAAATCTGGGAGTCGGAGAACAATAAGGCCATCTACGAGCGTGACTGAGTACAGGGTAAACGAGATTTTCTATTCTCTCCAGGGCGAGGGTTATTGGACGGGGACTCCCATGGTTTTCGTCCGGCTGTCCGGGTGCAATCTCGCGTGCAGTTTCTGCGATACCGATTTCGCCTCTTCCGAGCGCATGGATGCAGAGCGGATTGTGAGGGAATGTCTCAGTCTGTCAGGGGGTTGCGGCCGGGTGTGCATAACGGGAGGGGAGCCTTCCCTGCAGCTTGACGGCGGCCTTGTGGAGGCTCTTCACGAGGCGGGATTCCGTATTCATGTGGAGACCAACGGGACGCATGCCCTGCCTGAGGGCCTTGACTGGGTGACTGTCAGCCCCAAGAGCGATTTCCTGCCTTCGGCGCGGGTGGTCTTGGAGAGGGCAGATGAACTGAAACTTGTATATCTGGGGCAGGACCCTTCTTCGTGGCTGGACTTTCCCGCCGCCCATTATTTCCTCCAGCCCTGCTCCTGCTCAAACAGTCTGGAGGTGGTGGAATACATAAAGGCCCATCCCCTCTGGAGGATGAGCCTTCAGACTCACAAGTATCTGGATATCAGATAGTATTAAGTCATGTTCAAAAAATAACCTGCATCATTTTACGAATTTGATGCAACTTATTTTTTCTCATTCCTAAATGTGTTTTTATCTATCACCCAGTATCCCTTCTACGGCTTTTTTGGCAGAGGCTACAGCCTGTACTACCGTCTTGGGGCCGAGCAGGAAGTCGCCGGCGAGGAACACGTCGGGATATGAAGTCCTGCCGAATTCGTCTGCCTTGAGCCAGCCCCATTCATCCTTTTCCGGGACCATGCTCTCGAGCAGGCCGTAGTCCACGCTCTCGCTCACAGCCGTTATCATCCAGTCGAAGGGCACTTCGTGGTCGGTGCCGTCCAGTATCCTGGTGGTCAGCTTGCCTTTGTCGTCGAAATAGTTTTCGCAGTTGCGCACTATGGCGACCCTTTTTCCGTCCTCCCTTACCTCCACAGCCACAGGTACTTGCAGAATCTGGAACGCCACGCCTTCCTGCCTGGCTTCCTCTACTTCGCGGGTGTTGGCAGGCATGTCGGCGAAGGTCTTGCGGTAATATACGGTGGTGTCGCAGCCCGCCCTGTTGGCAGTGCGGCAGGCATCCATGGCGACGTTGCCGCCGCCCACTACCATGACCTTGCCATTGATGGAGAACCTTTCGGGATATTCCAGATACTCAAGCGCGGTGACAACCCTCCCGTCATCTTCTCCGGGAATGCGCATTTTCTTGGCTTTCTCCGCTCCTGCGGTCACCAGGACGGCATCCGCCGTGCCACGGACCTCGGCCAGGGAGACTTTCTTGCCTGTAAGAATCTCAACTCCTGCCTCTTTCAATATCCTTTCATAAGAATCGACATAGCTCTTGTCCAGACGGAATGCGGGGATGCCGTAGCGCAGGACTCCTCCTATCTTCTCGTGTGCGTCGTACAGCCTGACAGCCCAGCCTGCCTTGCGCAGGAATATGGCCGCGGCTATTCCGGCAGGGCCGCCTCCAAGTATGGCCGCCGTCTTCCCGGCAGGCTCGCCGGGGGTTATTGACACGGTCTCGAGATATGGGGCTGATATTTCCTTTTCTATTTCATACCATCTGACAGGCACTTTCTTCGCGTTGAGGACGCAATGTCCGTAGCACATCCTGTCCCAGTCGCATACCTGGCAGGTAATGGCGCTGAAAGGATTGTTCTCGAAAAGCATCCTTGCAGCATCCTCCAGGCGGCCTTCACGGTATGCTCTCATTGCTGCCGGAACGTCGGTGCGTACGGCGCAAGCGGCGGAACATCTGGCGTTTTTGCATAGCAGGCAGCGGTTGGCTTCTTGGTTCATAATACTGTCTTTTGTATAATGCGGTTTTATGCAAAGTTAGTATTAATTATCAAGATTTTGAACGGAATAAATTAAAAAATGGTTATATTTACATGATATAAGTATAAAACGATGTTCAAAACCCTTCTCGGACAAGTCAAACAGTACAAGGTCCCCGCGCTGTTGACTCCTCTGTGGACTACTGCCGAGGTCGTTATGGGCGTGCTGATTCCTTATGTGACCGCCATGATCATAGACAAGGGAATCAACGCCTCCGACCTTGGCAACATTTACAAGTACGGAGCCATGATGACAGGCATAGCCCTGGCCAGCATGCTTTTCGGCATTCTGGCCGGAGTGTTCGCGGCTTATTCCAGCACCGGCCTTGCCGCCAACCTTCGCGAGGCCATGTATGCCAACATTCAGCGCTTTTCATTCTCCGACATAGACAAGTTCAGCACGGCAGGCCTGGTGACCAGGATGACAACCGACGTGAGCAATATACAGAATGCCTTCCAGATGCTGCTGAGGACCTCTTTCAGGGCTCCTCTCAACATGGTGTCGGCGCTGGTCATGTGCTTTTTCATAAACGGAAGGCTGAGCATAGTCTTCCTTGTGGCCATGGTGGTGCTGACCATGTTCTTGACCCTGCTGATTACCCGTGCGGCCAGGCTGTTCAAGGAGATATTCAAAAAGTACGACACCCTCAATGCCGTCGTCCAGGAGAATGTCTCGGGTATAAGGGCGGTCAAGGCCTTTGTACGTGAAAATCAGCAGATTGGCCTTTTCGACAAGGCGGCTCTTTCGCTTTATAATCTTAATGTAAAGGCCGAGACCCTGATGGCCATGAACCATCCGGTAATGTCCCTCGTCGTGAACGGCTGCATCATAGCCCTCAGCTGGTGGGGAGCCCATTTCATTGTGGACGGTTCCCTGACTACGGGCCAGCTGACTTCGCTTCTGAGCTATGTCATGACCATACTGACCTCCCTCATGATGCTGTCCATGATATTCGTGCAACTGACCCAGAGCGCGGCCAGCGGAGCGAGAATAGCCGAGGTTATAAACGAAGAGCCTGACATGGCCGACCCGGAGAATCCCGTCCTGGATGTAGCTCATGGCGGCATCACTTTCTCCCATGCATATTTTTCATACAGCGCCGGCGGCGACTATGCCCTTGAAGATATCTGCCTGGATATAAGGCCGGGGGAGACCATAGGCATAATCGGCGGCACCGGCAGCGGCAAGTCTTCGCTTGTCAATCTGATAAGCCGCCTGTACGATGTCAGCGAGGGCAGCGTCAAGGTGGGCGGCCGCGACGTGAGGGAGTACTCCATGGAGGCCCTCCGCATGGCCGTGGCCATGGTCCCGCAGCAATCGGTGCTGTTTTCGGGGACCATACTCGACAACCTGCGCTGGGGAAAGGAGGACGCTTCGAGGGAGGAATGCATCGAGGCCTGCCGGAAGGCCTGCGCCGATGAATTCATAAGCGAATTCCCCGACGGATACGACACCGTCATTGACCAGGGCGGCACCAATGTGTCCGGCGGCCAGAGGCAGAGGCTCTGCATAGCGAGGGCCCTTCTGCGCAAGCCCAGGGTGCTGATAATGGACGATTCCACTTCGGCCGTAGATACTGCGACGGATGCCAGGATAAGGGACACATTCTCGGAACATATCCCCGGGGTGACCAAGATAATCATCTCCGGCCGTATCCTCAGCATCAAGGATGCGGACAGGATAATCGTCATGGACAACGGCCGGGTGAGCGGCTTCGATACTCACGACAATTTACTGTCTTCCAATGAGATATATCGCGACATAAACGATATGCAGTCAGGTGGAAGCGGAGATTTCGACCAAAATTCATAGGCCATGGCAGGAATGAAAGGACCGGGGAACCGCGGACCTCAATCGGGCGCGACCCTATCAGACCTCAGGAAATCCTCCGCCGTGTGGAGGCTCATGGGCTCCGTTCTCAAGGAGCATCCGGCCGCCCTTGCCATTGTGGCCGTGTGCATCGTGGTGTCTTCGGTGACTTCGCTGGCATCTTCGCTCTTTTCTCGAAGCCTCATAGACGACTATATCACTCCCATGCTCAATGCTCCGACGGGACTGTTCGCCGGAGTGGGCATAGGACCCGACTATCATCCTCTTGCCATCGCCCTTTTGAGGCTCGCTGCCGTCATACTGGCCGGCATAGCGGCCGACCTGGCATACAGCCTTATAATGATATTCATAGGGCAGGGGACCCTCAAGAGCCTGAGGCTCAGGACCTTCACCAAGATGGAGAGCCTTCCTCTGAGGTATTTCGACTCGCATTCCCACGGGGATATAATGTCCGTATATACCAACGACATAGATTCTCTCCGCCAGGTAATCGGCAACAGCTTTCCCCGCCTACTGCAGTCGCTTGTCACCATAATCGCCACCTTCGTCAGCATGCTGGTGCTGAGCATTCCGCTCACTCTGGTGTCCCTGCTCTTCACGCTGCTGATATTCTATGTGACCACCTCGCTCGGTAAGCGTTCCAAGACCTATTTCACCCGGAGGCAGAAGAACCTCGGCATAGTCAACGGCTTCATAGAGGAAATGGTGTCCTCGCAGAAGGTGGTGAAGGTGTTCTGCCATGAGAAGAAGGCCATGGAGGAATTCCGGGTAATCAACGAGAACCTTCGCAGCAGCGTGTTCAATGCCAACAAGATAGGCAACATCATCATGCCTGTCAACAGCAACATAGGCAATTTCGGATATGTGTTCATAGCCATAGTCGGCGCCCTCATTGCGCTGGGCGGCTCACAGGGATGGTGGCTCGGAGGAATAGGCGGCTCGGCCATAACCCTCGGTACCATAGTCTCTTTCCTTACCCTCCACAAGAATTTCACCCGTCCCGTGTCCCAGATTTCCAATGAAATCAACAGCATAGTGATGGCCTCGGCAGGAGCTGACAGGGTGTTCGCCCTTCTGGACCGGCAGAGCGAGGTTGACGAAGGCCGTGTCACCCTGGTGGATGCGGCCCTGAAGGACGGGGTGCTGTGCGAGAGCCCGGTGCGTACCGGGCGCTGGGCCTGGAAGGACGGCGACACTCTCACTCCGCTCCAAGGCCATGTCACCCTGCACACCGTGGATTTTGGCTATGTACCTGAAAAACAGGTGCTTTTCGATATAGACATGACGGCCTGGCCCGGTCAGAAGATAGCCTTTGTCGGAGGCACTGGAGCAGGCAAGACCACAATCACCAACCTTGTCAACCGTTTCTACGAAATCAGCGACGGCAGCATAGAATACGACGGCTTCGACGTGCGCGACATTTCGAAACCTTCCCTGCGAAGGAGCCTCGGTACCGTGCTTCAGGAGACCAGGCTGTTCTCCGGAACTGTGCTGGACAACATACGCTTCGGCCGCCTGGACGCGACCGACGAGGAGTGCCGGCAGGCTGCGAGGACTGTCTATGCGGACTCTTTCATACGCCGTCTTCCCGATGGCTATGACACCATTCTGGATGCCGACGGAGGCAACCTTAGCCAGGGCGAAAGGCAGCTTATTGCAATAGCCCGCGCGGCAGTGGCAGACCCTCCCGTGCTGGTTCTGGATGAGGCTACTTCCTCTATTGATACCCGCACTGAGAAACTCATACAGAAGGGAATGGATTCACTTATGAAGGGCAGGACCACCTTCGTGATAGCGCACAGGCTATCGACAGTGCGCAATGCCGACTACATAATGGTGCTGGACCACGGGCGGATAATAGAGCGCGGAAAGCACGAGGAACTGCTCGGGCAGAAAGGCAAGTATTGGGAATTATACACCGGCAGCGGAATCTCCTAGCAGAAGCGGTGCTATTTCGCTGAAAGACCGGACCTTGGCAAGATTGGGATGGGGGAATTCCTCCATCCTTTCGTGTTCCCAGGTCACATGGAAAGGCACATGTATGCCGCTGCCTCCTATCTCCAGCACGGGGGCTATGTCGGACTTGAAGGAGTTGCCCACCATCAGGAATTCGGCTGGGCAGATGCCGTACTTGGCGCAGATGTCGAGGTATTCCTTGCGGCTCTTGTTGGAGACTATGTCCACGTAGTCGAAGAATTTTCCAAGGCCGGAGCGCTCTATCTTGAGCTCCTGGTCCAGGAGGTCTCCCTTGGTGAGAAGCACCATTATGTAACGCTTTGATTCCCTGATGCTTTCGAGCGTTTCGGGGACCCCGGGAAGGGGAGTGGCCGGGTTGTGCAGAAGGTCCCTTGCTATGTCCAGAATGGCCCCCGTCTGCTCTCCTTTGAGGGCATTCCCGCTGACCTTGAGGGAAGTCTCCACCAACGACATGAAAAAAGCCCTTGTCCCGTAGCCGTACAGAGGCATGTTGGCGCTTTCGACGGAGTATAGCGCTGCTGAGAGTTCTTCAAGGGTGCCATAGTCTTTCAGCACCTCGGCCCAGCGGGCTTCGGCCTTTCTGTAGAGAGTCTCGTTCTCCCAGAGGGTGTCGTCGGCATCGAAGGCCAGCACCCTGACATTTCTAAAAGAGGAGGGTAATGCCTGCATTGATTCTGTTTCTTCTCATGAATCCCTTGGAGGTGTCGGAATATCGGTTCAGCAGGCCGAAGGTGTAGCCGGCCCTTACCATCAGCATGGAGTTGATTCTTATTCCCAGGCCGCCTTCCGCCTGAATGTCGTAACGCCTCGTAAGTGGAGATTTGTCCAGCGCGGCCATGGCCTGCGCGTACTGCGTGTCGGTCATTCCCTTGCGTCCTTCAACTCCGCTGTAATAATTGTAAGTGGCCATTCCGGTAGTCCCGTCTTCGTATTTGACAGTCAAGATGTTAAGGCCGTTTATTGCAAACACTCCGGCGGCTCCGCCGTAGAGCAGGAATCCGAAGGAACCGGAGACGGGAATGTTGATGGTCAGCTGGATGGGCACCCTTATGAGCTGTTCGCGGCTGCGGCAGTCGGCCGCCCTCTCGGACACTATCTTGGAGTCTTCCTTGCGGAGCAGCAGTTCATAGCCTGCGCCCAGGTTCAATCCGACTATGCGGGAGAAAGGAATGTTGTATGTCAGGTCGGCCTGGAGCCCGCTGAAGCGGCTTTCGCTGCCCGAATCCTTGTCTTTGTAGGCTGAATTCTGGAAACTTCCGGATATGCCCAGCTGGGCTGACATCCTCTGGGGGAATGCGGCCAGCAGAAGTGCCAGGACTATCGCCTTTATGAGTGCGGAACTTTTCACAATCTGCAAATATAGTCTTTTTTTGCCGATTCTGTGACTTCCCGGGCAGTTTTGTTTCTATTTGGGCTTCGTTCCTAAATTATTTTAATAGTTGTTGTTCTTTTTATGAAAAATAATTAAATTTGCTTGATTAGAAGAAGCACCTAATAACCCAAAATATGTTAAAACAACTAAAAAAGCTTCTGGCAGTGGCAGTTCTCTGTGCGACACTCTCTCCGGCTTTCGCCCAGAAGGGCGTGAAGGTCTGGGGAACCGTGCTGGACGAAGGGGGAGTTCCCGCTGTCGGGGCAGTCGTCCTGGAAAGCGGCACCACTGACAATGCCGCAATCACCGATGCATCCGGGCAGTTCTCGCTGACACTCTCCCGTGATGCCTCATCCCTTATGGTATCCTCCATAGGATACAAGGAAGTGACCCTTTCCGCAGTTACCGGCAAGGAGATGAGAATCATCCTGCAAGAAGACAACAAGGTTCTGGAAGAAGCCGTCGTCATCGGATACGGCGTACAGAAAAGGGAATTCATTACCGGCTCTGTCGCTTCGAAGACGGGCAAGGACATTCTGAAGGCCCCTGTTGCCAACATGAGCCAGACCATGTACGGCCAGTTCGCGGGTCTGGCACTTCACACCAATTACGGTACGGCCGGAGATGATGTGGGTTCCTTCCTCATCCGAGGCAAGAACCAGCCTGATGTGAACGCCGGAAACAGCGGCGGAAGGGAGGTATCCCGCAACCAGCCAATTGCCGTAATAGACGGGGTCAAGTGCGGCGTGGACCAGATTTCCCGCCTGAATCCCAACGACATAGAGTCCATCTCCGTTCTGAAGGATGCAGCTTCGACCGCAATATATGGTACCCAGGGAAGTAACGGCGTTATCGTCGTAAGCACCAAGAAGGGAAGTTCCTCCGGCCACAACTCCATACAGTACGACGGCTCCGTGACCTTCACCAGGAATACCAGGATGCCGGAGCTCATGGACGCCGACGAATATGTGTATTTCACAAATCTGGCCAATGTCATGGACGGCAAGGCCGCTCCCTTCGGTGAGGATGAGATTGCCAAGATGAAGCAGCTGGGAATCTGGGCTGCAACTGACAATCTCGCCCTGATTTTCAAGCCTTTCGGACTGACCCATCAGCACAATATATCCGCATCGGGCGGAAACGAAAGGGTGTCCTATTATTCCAGCCTCGGCGTGATGAGCCAGAACGGTATTATCCGCAACAACGACTTCCAGCGATACAATTTCAGGAACAACATTTCCGTCAGGCTCGCCAAGGGCCTCCGTTATGAGATGAATGTCGCGGCGCAGTACACCCGCAAGCATCTGCCTGCCATAGACCTAAGCACCCAGAGCGAGTATTCTCCCGTGAGGGCAGCATTCTACAATGCCCCTATCCTCGCTTCCACCTATACGGCTGAGGACGGCACGGTCTATCCTCTCGGCATGAGGGTAAACGGTATATATACCTACACTCCTTCAGCCCAGCTTGAAGACGGATACAAGAATACCCAGACCCTGCAGCTGGATGCATCCGCCCTCCTGGAGCTGAGCCTCGGCGAGCTCGTTCCGGTCCTCAAGGGACTCAAGCTGTCTGTCTTCGGCGCGGCGACTTACGGCAGCACCAGCTATCAGCAGTATCACGTGCCTTTCAAGCAGGCCTCCTTCGACCCTCACACCATTTCCGTGGAATTAATAAATTTCATACCATATCCCGAGGACTACTTCTTCAAGAGCCAGAATAATTCCTGGAATCTTACCCTACGTCCGCAGATAAGTTATGAAAGGTCATTCGGAAAGCACACCGTTTCCGCTCTGGGCCTGTTTGAAGGCGAATACTACCGCTTTGACGACATAGACGGCTGGGGCAATGATTTCGCCACCGATTCTCCTATAGACCTGGAGTTCGCCAGGAAGACCATAACCAATGCGAACACAGGTTATCATTCACAGTCGGGAAGCGCGAGTTTCGTATATAGGCTCAACTACAACTACGCCGGCAAATACATTTTCGAGACTTCCGGCCGGGTGAGCGAGTCCTACCTCTTCCCCGCCGAGACCAGAAGGGGATTCTTCCCTTCTGTGTCCCTTGCCTGGGTGGCATCCAACGAAAACTTCATTAAGGACAATGTCAGTTGGCTCAACCACCTCAAGCTCAGGGCTTCCATAGGACAGACCGGAGGTACGGACGGCATAGATTCATACTCCTTCCTGGAGCGCTACAACATCACCAATACCCACGCTTACGGTATAGGCATGCAGCCTGTCCTCGGTTTCTATACCAGCGGTTACGGCAACAGGAGCATGACCTGGTCCAGGATGACCGACTACAACATAGGCGTTGACGCTGTCATGCTCAACAACAAGCTCACCGTGGGTCTGGACGTTTTCTATCAATACAGGGACAATATCCTCGAATCCCTGAGTTCGTCATACGCTCCTTCAATAGGCGGGAACAACCCTTCCGTCGCCAATTCCATGAAGGTGGACAACAGGGGAGTGGAGCTGACCGTGCGCCATGACAACTGGTTCTCAAACGGATTGAACTATTCTTTGCAGGGCATGTTGTCATGGGCAAGGAACCGCCTTCTCGCCTCACAGAACGTGCTTGACGACCATCCGGCCTACAGGCAGGTCCTGGGCCGTCCCATGGACGAATGGTACGGCTATGAGTTCGTGCGTCTCGTCACCGAGGACGACGACATCGACGCTCTGCCTATTCCTCCCGGAGGCCAGTACGCAGTGGGCGAGCCTATCTACAGGGATGTCAACGGCGACGGCAAGATTTCCTCAGATTTCGATTTCGTGCGCATTGGCCATTCTTCTACGCCGGAGCTCAACTTCTCGCTCAATGCCATGCTCGGCTGGCGCAACTGGAGCCTGACCGCCCTGTTTCAGGGTGCTGCCATTTCTTCCATCCCGCTGACCGGCTACTTCCTCAACGGAGTCACCAACAGCACCATCTATTCCTGCACCTTCTACGGAATGAGCTATTCCAACGGCAATGCCGACCTCGCCAGGAATTCATGGACCACCGAGAATCCTGACGGAAAATACCCGAGGCTCCATACCGCGACCAACCAGATTTCCCAGCAGATTTCCAGCTTGTATGTCATAGACGGCAGTTATCTTCGTCTGAAGAACCTGCAACTCACATACTCTCTGCCACAGAAAATATGCAAGGCCATCGGTATGAGCAGGGCTTCTGTCTATCTTGCCGGCACGAACCTGCTGACAATCTTCGGGTACAAATGGATGGATCCGGAGAATCCCGGACTCAACGAGGGATTCGTGCCCCAGCAGAAGACTTACAGTCTTGGACTTAATCTGACATTCTAATACAAGGAAGCCATGAGACACAAGATATTTTTTATTTCACTTGCCCTGCTTGCCGCCCTTTCATGCAGCAAGTTCACAGACCTGGACCCTACCAGGTTCTACGGGCAGAATGTGGTTTGGAATGGTGACGAAGCGACCCTTGACCAGTATGTCTTCGGACTTTATGCCGCGATACGTGACAAGGCGGAGCTTTATAATTCCAACATGAATTCATTCACTGATGCATACAGTGACATAGTCAAGGCCTCAGGTTGGGACCAGTACGGTCAGGGATACAATCTGGCCATGCTACAGGAGACGGCTTTCACTTCCGCCAATGCCGGTGCGTTCGAGAATTGGAGCGACAGCTACACCAGAATAAAGAGAGACAACCAGTTCCTTCGCGATGCCGTGACCTTCAAAGATAAGTACGACCCCAAGTTCCTGAAAGTCAGGGTGGCCGAGGCCCGTTTCCTCAAAGCCTTCTCCTATTATTATCTAATCAGGGTGTACGGAGGCGTAGTAATCCGTGGAGAAAACGTTGACGGTCCCGAGGAAAACGATGCTCCGCGGGTGAGCGAAGCCGATTCATGGTCTTATGTAATCGGCAACCTCAAGACGGCCGCCGAGGATCTTCCCGAGACCTGGAACGATGCCAATTACGGCAGGGCCACAAAGGCTGCCGCCTACGGACTTCTCTCTCGGGTAGCCCTCTATAAGGCCTGCGCACTGAAAAATTCAGGTGCCCCCGCCGACTCAGTCTCGGCAGCGTACCGGATGGTTATCGATTATGCCGATGAGGTGATAGCAAGAGAGAGCACCGGAACCGTTGCTCTCGCTTCCTCATACGCCGACGTGTTCAAGTCCCAGAAGAACAAGGAGAACCTGCTTACTGTCAGTTTCTTCGGAAATGACGTAGCCAAGGGTCTCTCGGACAGAAGCGATGTCTTCTTCCGTCCGGTAGGTGATTCCCAGTTCCATGGCGGCGCTCCCGTGTACGGGACATTCGGTCCTACGAGTGAACTGGTGGACAGCTACGAAATGGCCGACGGCAGCGCATTCGACTGGGCGGTAAGCGGAACAGACCCTTACACGGGCCGCGAGCCGCGCTTCTATGCCACCATAATTTACAACGGCATGACATGGGAAGGGCGTGAAATCCGTACCTACGACCTCAAGGGCTATGACAATGCCGACCCTCTCGATCCCGACTCGCATTATCCATACGACCACATCTCCGAATTCAAGTATATGGGCAACGCAGGTTCAACCGTCACAGGATATTACATGCGCAAGTGGATAACGGAAGGGGACAAGGACTGGGAAGTGAACGGCAGTTCGCATTTCTGGATAGCCCTGCGCTATGCCGAGGTGCTTCTCAACAAGGCTGAGGCCCAGGCGCAGAACGGTGATATTCCCAATGCGCTGGTTACCCTCCAGCGTGTGCGTGACCGTGTTTCCCTGCCCGCCATGAGCGCTTCTGACATAGACGGGTTCATGACCCTTCTCGAGCATGAAAGAATGGTCGAACTGGCAGGCGAAGGTTTCCGTTTCTGGGACCTGCGCCGCTGGAGAAGGGCCGTGGATGTGCTCAGCGGTACGCAGATGCACGGCTGCTGGATTACCCGCGCTGCCGACGGGACATACTCCTATAAGCAGGTCGTTGTCGATGACAATCTGCCGAGAGTGTTTTTCGAGAGGTATTACGCCTTTGCAATTCCCGAGGGCGAGCGCTCTACCAATGCCGGCCTTGGCGGTGAGAACAACCCCGGATGGTAATGTTTGACAATAAGTGTTTGCACTATGAAAAGAATAATAAAACTTTTGCTTGCAATGACATTGGGGATGATGGCATTTTCATGCGCTAAACCCGATGCCGAGCCGTACGAGCATACAGAATGCAAGTTGAGGTCCGCCTATATCAAATCCCTTGTTCCCGGCAGCGCCGACATGATATATGCCGATATCGACGAGGATTCCAACCCTCCTATAGTATCGTTCAGGATACCGAAGACCAAATGGAGCCTCTACGACACAGAGAGGATGAAAGTCGTCGTAAACGTTACCTACGATGTCGTGGTTGAACCTTCATTGTCCGGAGTACTTCTTGATTTATCAGATTACGACAATCCCTATCAGCTCACCGTCCGGAATACCGTTACAGGCGAGAGCCGTGTTTACGGAATGTATGCATACAATTCAGTTGACCTGAAATAACTCATTAAATAACATTATGAAAAAGATTTCTTTGTTCGTTTCTGCGTTGGCGCTTATTGCCGCCTTCGCTTCATGTAGCAAGACTCCAGAAGGTACACCTTCCGACGGTTCCAAGGACCCCGGTACGAGCGTGGACCCTTCTGCCGAGCCCGTCAAGAGCAACAAGTGCGATATCGTATCTTTCGCGGTGCTTGTTGATGGAAACAAGGTCGAGGCCGACATCTCCGCCGTGGAGAAAAAGGTCGTCATAGCCTATGCTCCCGAGTATGCCGACGGTGTCAAGAGCGCACTTGCCGAATACACCCTTTCCGAAGGTGCAACCATTTCTCCCGACCCTGCAAAAGAGGCGCTTGATTATACGAAGGACCTGTCCTTCACGATTACCGCGCAGGACGGTACCACGACCAAGGCATATAGCGTGTCCTCCCGCCAGTTCGAGGTGACACTTAGAGTGAACAAGATTTCCGGCGCTCAGTTCTCCCAGCTGAAAGTCGCGGCTGCACAGGACTTTGACCAGAACTATCCTATGGTGGCTTTCTGCGGCGTTGACAAGTTTGCAACTCCCGACCTCCAGGTGTTCGACCTTGATTTCAATAAGGTAGGGGATATGAACAAGGAGGGAATACCGGCAAACTGGTATGTCACTTCCATTACCAGCGATGCCAACGGCGTAGTACTTGCAACCCTTTCACAGACCACCGATACTCCTACCGCCATCGACAACTACCGTGAGGGCGGTATCTACATCTGGAAAGACGGCTGGGACCAGAAGCCCTATGAGTTCTGGAAACTCGGCCCCGAGGACAATACTCCCCAGTTCCCCAACGGCAAGAACAACGATTTCTGCGAAATCGCAATAGGCGGTACCGTTGATTCCGACTGTGTCATCACCACTTATCACTGGCTCGGATGGAAAGAGAACCCCGGTGAGGGCATGTACAATTGCTGGGCAGTCAAGGGTGGAGACCTTGCCAATCCTTCATACACCGTGGCAAAGACATTGCACACTGCTACAGACGGAAACTGCTGGCAGATGCTTGCTCCTGTTTCCGGAGACATCAACGGCCTGTTCATCTGCTGCGACACCGATGAGGAGAGGAACTGCCTCGCAGTCTATGTACAGCAGGGCATAGCCCCCACAAGCGACGATGAGCTGTTCGGTTCCCTCACCTCCGATTTCGTCGGCGAGGAAGGTGCTGAAGGCGCAACCCAGTACGGTAACTTCAGGGTCGGCCATGTCTATCCCGTCAACTATCACGGAGATGAATTCGTGATTGTTTCCTCAGCTTTCTGGGATGGCGGTTACATAACTATCCAGACTTTGGACCCTACCGACGACGTGCATTTCATCTATCCTACCAACTATGTTGACAAGGAACTGCCTTTCAATGCACCCAGGGTTTCTTCAGCAGCAATCTTCGATGCTGAAAAGGATGTTGTGAACATAATGTTCTGCAATGCCCGTTTCGGTGGAAGCGTCTATCGTTACGAAATCAGCAGGGAACTGATTTAATTCCCTTTTCGGGAGGTGGGACAGGGATGTCCCGCCTCTTGCCAAGTTATTGTAATAAAATGAAGTTCAAGTGTTTATTCTTAATTGCTCTGTGCGTCGGGCTTGTCTCGTGCAAAGGTTCTGTGCCTGAGCCCGGCCCGAGCATCGACCCTTCCGGGGAATCGGCGGACCCTGTCTCCGAAGATCCGGTTTCCGAAGACCCCGCTTCGGAGGACCCTTCCGTGGAGCCACATGTGCCCGGAACTGAATGTCTGTTGAAATCTCTTGTCATCCATACGGCCTCCGGCGACCTTGAGGCCGAAATAGACCAGGAGAACAAGCTGATAGTGGTAAACTACTTCTTCGACCAGAATCTTTCAATGTCTGCGGCCAAGGCCTCCTATGAGCTTTCGGACGGAGCGAAGATACGCCCCGACCCCATGGAATCCCAGAATTATACCCGTTCCACCCTTCAGTTCAGGGTGACTTCGGAAGACGGCCGGAATACTGCCAAATACACCGTCAAGGCTTCCGTATATCCCGCTCCGGAGCCCCGGAAGCCTATGGTCATGTGGATAGACGTGGTCAATGCCTACAAGTACCTGAACACTCAGAAGAACGTCGAAGACATAGTCCAGAAAATGTCCGAAAACGGGTTCAACAAGGTCGTCGTGGAGATAAAGACTCCCAAAAGCGGGGATGTGCTGTATCGCCGCAGCGACAACCTCGGCTATGCCCAGACTATTGACAACGTGACCATCTCCCAGGATTTCGACCTCCTGCAGGCAATGATTGACGCTTGCCACGCAAGGGACATGAAACTGTCCGTTTCCTATTGCATCTTCACCTTCCATGAGCCTACCTCCTCCAAGAGCAGGGAGTATTATGAAAAATACTTGAAGGATGCATATTGCCAGCAGCTTCTGACTACAGGCATCGAGGATATAAGGGTGCATCCCAACGACTATCTTTTCCTCAATCCCGCCCATCCCAATGTCCATGATTATGTGACGGCCCAGGTCCGCGAGATTGTAACCAATTATGACATAGACGGTTTTGCCCTGGACTACTGCCGATATCCCAATATTAGGAGCGACTTTTCCGACTATTCCCGCGCCGCTTTCGAGGAGTATATAGGAGCCAAGGTCGAAAACTGGCCTTCGGATGTCATGACAGTATATTCCGACGACAATTTCGGTACCTACAACAAGGGGAAGCTGGACCTCTTCCAAAAGTGGATGGCATGGAGGGCTTCGCTCATACAGAGTTATGTAAAGGATATACGCGAGGTCGTGAAGTCGATAAAGCCTGAGGTTGACCTTGAACTCTGGGCCGCCGCATGGTATCAGTTCCGCAACGAAGTGGGACAGAACTGGGCAAGCAGCACAAGCAAGTGGGCATCAACCCATTACTCCTGGGCCGGAGCGGATTATGACGTGACGGGATTTGCCGACTACCTGGACATCTTCCATCTCGGCAACTATGTCAAGACCGTCTATGGCAATTCCGAATCCTCATGGTCCATGGAGTATTTTACCAATCTTGCCAAGAACCTCATTGGAGATGCCTGCTCGCTGTACGATTCCTTCGGAATATATACCGGCATTTCAATCGAAGAGGCCGTGTATTATTCTTATATGAATTATGACGGAGTCATGATTTTCGAGCTGGGAGCAATGGCCTCCAACAACAGGTGGGACAGGGTCAAATGCGGTTACACCAGGGCCATGTACGAACTGGGCGAGTATTCACATGAAATTCAATAATTCTTAGAAATATGTCAAAGAAAAACGGTTACAACTGGAATTTTTCCTCCGTGGGAGGAACTGTCAGGGTGAAGATTTCCTCGGGTGAGGACATTGCGCACCTTGGTGAGCTGGACCGCAAACTGTGGACCGTGCTCAGCTGCCCCGTGACGGGTCTTGAATTCGATCCAAAGACTCTTGCCGTCATTGATGCGAACGGCGACGGCAAAATCCGCGTGGACGAGGTCATCTCCACTGCAAAATGGATTACCGAAGCCATATCCGACCCCGACCTTCTGCTCAAGGGAGAGTCCTCCCTGCCGCTGTCGGCCTTCGCCGACAACGACTCTGGCAATTCCCTTCGTGCTTCGGCAAGGCAGATACTGAAGAACCTGAAACTTGAAAAGGAAGAAATAGCCCTGGAGGACACCGCGGACAATGAAAAGATATTCGCCGACACCAAGTTCAACGGTGACGGGATAATCACTCCCGCTTCCGCCGACCACGAGGCTCTAAAGGCATTGATAGAGACCATAGCGAAGGCTATGGGTGCCGCTCGGGACCGCAGCGGTGCGGACGGAGTCGATACCGGCAGGATAGAGGCTTTCTACGCCGCCTGTGCAGATTATGCCGCATGGTGCGAGGCCGCCACTCCCGACATTTTCCCTTACGGAGACGATACTGAGGCCGCTCTTGGCGTTTGCGAGTCTCTGAAGGCCAAGGTCGCCGACTATTTCATGCGCTGCAAGCTGATACGCTACGACGATGCGGCTGCTCCGGCCCTTGACGTATCCGTTGACAAGATAAGCGCAATCAGCGGGGGAGACCTTTCGGTAAACGAAGAGATAGCCACATATCCCATTGCAAGGCCTTCCGCAGAAGGAATTCTCCCTGTTCTCGACGGTATCAATCCTTCATGGCAGGCTGCCATTGCTTCCCTCAAGGCCCTGGTGCTGGACAAGGATTTCCCCGGAGCGGACGGCATCACCGAGGCTCAGTGGAACGAAATCCTTTCCAAGTTCGCGGCATATACCGCATGGAAGGATGCCAAGAAGGGTTCCGAGGTCGAACCTCTCGGCCTTGAAACGGTGAAGAAAGTGCTTTCCGAGGGACGCAAGGAGGCTTTGCTCGAACTTGTAGCCAAGGACAAAGAACTTGAGGCAGAGGCACTTGCGATTGAGTCCGTGGACAAGTTCCTGCACCTTTACAGGGACTTCTACCGCTTCCTCAACAACTACGTGGTGCTGTCCGATTTCTATGACAAGGACAGGAAGGCCATTTTCCAGGCCGGCCGCTTGTACATAGACCAGAGAAGCACCGACCTTTGCGTCAAGGTCGCAGGACCTTCTCCCGAGATATCCTCGCTCAGCGGAATGTACATTCTCTACTGCGCCTGCACCTCGGAGAAACTGGGCAAGTCCTTCAACATAGCCGCAGTTCTGACAGACGGTGACGTGGACGGAATAAGGGAGGGCAAGAACGCCGTGTTCTATGACCGTGACGGCAACGACTATACAGCCAGGGTGACGGCCATAGTGGAGAACCCCATTTCCGTGCGCCAAGCATTCTGGACCCCCTACAAGAAGGTGGCCAGGATGATAAACGACAAGATAGACAAGAATGCCACGGAGAAGAACGAGAAGTCCATGGCGAACTTCACTTCCGTGGCTGATACCGCTACGGACGGAAAGGCTCCTGCCGCTCCTTTCGACATAGCCAAGTTCGCTGGAATATTCGCAGCAATCAGCATGGGAGTAGGTCTCGTGGGTGCGGCCCTGGCCGGCATAGCAGCCGCTCTCAAGGGCATCACGATATGGCAGTTCCTGCTTATAATCGCAGTCATAATCCTCATTATATCAGGTCCTTCCATGTTCATTGCATGGAGGAAGCTGCGTAAGCGCGACCTCGGTCCCATACTCAACGCCAACGGCTGGGCAATCAACTCCAAGGCCCTTGTCAACATAGCCTTCGGCGCCACTCTCACCAGCCTCGCCAAGTATCCCAAGCTTACGGCCGTGGATGCTGCCGAGAGAAAGAAAGTGCGCAGGCGCAGGGCCCTTGTCTGGACCATCTGCATACTGCTTCTTGCTGGCGGCTGCGCTGCACTGTACTTTACCGACAGGCTCGCATGCATAGGCCTTCGCTATCATGAAGAAGTGCCCGAGGAGGTCGTGACCGATGCTCCTGAAGCAGCCGAGCCCGAGCAGGCCGAAACTCCTGCTCCCGAGGAGGCTCCTGCCGATGCTGAATAATTGTTCATGCAACATTTTCAAGGGTAAGTGCATCTTACCCTTGTAGTTATTTTTGAGCAGATGAAAAAGATAATATTCACGGCTGTGGCGGCACTTCTGATGCTGTCCTTCCAACCCGGGGCTTCTGCCAGATACATTCCGCAGACCAAGTGGGATGTCAGGGCCGGATATATAGTCAGTCCCGGGCCTTATATCGGTGACTATTCCTGGCTTGCGGGCAACCGTGCCCTGTACCAGATGTACGATGGCTATCTCCGTAATGTCTATCATTCAGGAGGCTTGTATGCGGACATAGGCTGGAGTCCCCGCTACTGGCTGACCGTTCATGTCTCCATCACCGACAGCATGTACTGGGGCGCCAAGTACGATTCCATGACTGACAAGCCCTCTGGCAATATATTCGTCAACCAGCTGAGCGTCATGCCGGGCGTGCGTTTCCAGTGGAGCGTAGGCGGCATAGTGATGCTGCATGCGGGAGTCGGATTCGGCCTCGGCCTTTTCTCAAACAGCAAAGGATTTTCGGATGTCGTATCCGCCGGTGAACTCTATTCGCCGGGCGACATGTCATTGCAATATCAGTACGAAGTCGTGCCCATCGGAGTGCGCATAGGCAAGAGGCTCTACGGGTTTGCAGACATTACCGTCGGCAGCACCGGCAGCGGCTCCGGGGCAGGTTTCAGGGCAGGAATAGGATACGGTTTTTAAAGCAGGCGATTATGAAAAAGACAAGCATGATTATCTCCATTGCGCTTTGCACCTTGTCGTGCAGCCAGTATATCGAGAACCCCAATCCGGTGAGTTCCAATTGGTTGGAGACCCAGGCCGCAGTCCTGGAAACCGTGACCCTGCTGACCCCTCTGTCCGTTGTCGAGAGAGCCCTTGTAGTGTCCGCCATGCCTGACGGGTCTTCCCGCACCATTAATTCCCGCGAAGGCGACGAGTGTTACAGCGTGCTTATAGGACGCTATGAGACCAACGGCAAGAAACTTGACGAAGACGGAGCCATCTGGAAGGTAAGGGTTACGCCTCTGGAAGAAGATGTCCTGGAGGTCAGGTGCGAGGGTAACGGAACCTATGTGCTCGAATACGAGGGAGACCTCGGCTACTGCTCCGAATCTTTCGAGGAGGATGCCGTCCTGAAATACCGTTTCGTGCTTACCCGCAAGATGCTTGCCGCCGGCTTCGAGGACGTGGTGAATCTTTCCGGCAGCGTCATTGAGAGCCGGGATTACAGTTATGCCGTGAGCGTCAAGGACATGCAGGCCAAGAAGATTTCTTTCGATTTTGAAAATACCCTGGTCTGGTCCGGCTCGCTTCAAGGTGAATTTACCATGAATACCATGCACGGGGATACGGTGCTGGACTTCTGCACAAGGGTCTATTAGTAGTTATTTTTTGAAATATATTCACGAAAGATGACCGTCAAGGTCATCTTTTTTTGCTTATTATTGTAATAATTGCTAACTTGCAGGACATTTTTTGAACACGACTTATAACCACATGATTATATGGACAAAGTGAAGGTCATCGAGATCAAGAAAAGTGTATTTGCCGATAACGATGAAGACGCTGCCCGCCTGAGGAGCGAATTGAAGCGCAGGGGAGTCTATCTCCTCAATCTGATGTCGTCCCCCGGCAGCGGCAAGACCACCACTCTCATCCAGACCTTGAAGCGCCTTGAAGGCAGGCTGAGGGTCTCCGTTATGGAGGCGGACATAGACAGCGATGTAGATGCAATAAAGATACAGGAGGCCACCGGGGTGCCGTCCATTCAGCTCCATACCGGCGGAATGTGCCATCTGGATGCCGAAATGACCCGCCAGGGCCTTGACAACGTGGCCCTATCCGATTCCGACCTGGTGATTCTGGAGAATGTCGGCAATCTTGTCTGTCCCGCAGAATTCGACACCGGTGCTGTACGCAACGCAATGATACTCTCCGTGCCCGAAGGCCATGACAAGCCGCTCAAATATCCCCTCATGTTCTCTGTCTGCGACCTTGTGCTGGTCAACAAGACAGATGTGATGCCGTATTTCGATTTCGACATGGATAAATGCCGGGAATACGTGCACATGAGGAATCCCAAGGCTGTCATAATCCCTATCTGCGCCAAGACGGGTGAGGGAATCGATGCCTTTGCCGACTGGCTCGTTCAGGAAGTCAAAAACTGGAAACAACAATAAAAGAGATACAATTCTATGCCTGAGATGTCAAAGAAATTTGTCCCCAAGCATTTTGGCGACAAGAATCCCAATCCCAAGCTTATCAAGCTGGTAAGGAAGATTACCGACCGTATCCCCGGAAAGATCAAGATGACTACCGAAGCCCCTGAGTATTGGGGACTTGCTTGTATTTTCGAGGATGAGATGGACCCTGCCATGCGCGAGGCCTCCCTGGACTTCCTGCTTGATTTGATTTGCAAGAAGCCTTTTACCGTCCGCGAGCATCACAAGTATCCCGAACTGGTGGAATGGAACCGCAGGAAGCACTATGTTCCCGAGGACAAGTTCGACGAGTTCATGGACAAGCTCGGATTCTTCGGTATGGTGGAATACGACTACGGTGACAAGTACACCAAGGACGGTCCTGTACCGGGTACCACCTACAACCGCGAGGACCGCGAATACTGGGTGCCGATGTTCGTTCCCGGCAGTGCCGACTATACGAATATGAACGTCGATCTTATGGACAGGCATCCCGAACTGGCCATGTTCTTCGAGCGCATGACCTTCCTGCCCCTGGAGAAGATTACTCCTATGGTACCTATGGGCGGCTCCGGCATAGGAATGCATGTAATTCCCGTGGAAAAGGCCATTTCCATGGAGAACCAATCAATTGACATAGAGCATATTTCATATTGGCTCAAGCGTTACGAGGGCCATATAGGCGTGGGTATCTGCTCCTGTCGCTACGGCCGCAAGAAACTTGACGAGGGCTGCGCCGACGACTACCGCGACTGGTGCATAGGCGTGGGCGACATGGCCGATTACCTGCGTGAGACAGGACGTGGCCACGACATTACCTACGACGAGGCAATGGCCATTCTCAAGAAGGCCGAGGACCACGGATTCGTCCATCAGGTGACCAATATAGACGGCGAGGGCAAGATTTTCGCTATATGTAACTGCAATGTCAAGATTTGCAACGCTTTACGTACTTCCCAGCTGTTCAATACCCCCAACATGTCCCGCAGCGCATACGTTGCCAGGGTGGACAAGAAGAACTGTGTCGCCTGCGGCCGTTGCGTGGAATATTGCCCCGCCGGAGCAGTCAAGCTCGGTCAGAAACTCTGCACCAAGAAGGGCGAGATACAGTATCCCAAGCACGAGCTTCCCGATGCAGTCAAGTGGGGACCCGAAAAGTGGGACGAGGATTATCGCGACAAGAACCGCATCAACTGCTATCCTACGGGAACCGCCCCTTGCAAGACTGCCTGCCCGGCCCATATCGCTGTCCAGGGCTATCTGAAAAAGGCTGCCGAGGGCAAATATACCGAGGCTCTCGAGCTCATAAAGAGGGAGAATCCATTCCCGGCAGTGTGCGGCCGTATATGCAACCGCCGTTGTGAGGATGCCTGTACCCGCGGCACCATAGACCAGCCCATAGCCATTGACGCAGTCAAGAAGTTCATCGCCGAGCAGGACCTCAATGCAGCGACCCGCTTTATTCCCGAGGTCAACATCTGTTCCAACGTCCAGGATGTGTGGGAGCAGAAGATAGCCGTCATCGGAGGCGGCCCTGCGGGACTCAGCTGCGCCTATTACCTTGCGACCATGGGATACAAGCCCACGGTGTTCGAAAAGAGCGAGGAGCCCGGCGGAATGCTCCGCTACGGCATTCCTTCATACAAGCTGGAGAAGGATGTAATCAAGGCCGAAATCGACATCATGCGTGAAATCGGCGTGGATATCCGCACCGGCGTGGAGGTTGGCAAGGACGTTACCATAGCCGGCCTTCGCGAGCAGGGCTACAAGGGCTTCTATGTGGCCATAGGCTGCCAGGGCGGCCGTCTGCCCGGTATCCCCGGAGAGGCTCTTGAAGGCACCACGACCGCAATAGACTTCCTCCACGAGGCCAATACCGGCAAGGTGAAGGTCGAGGGCAAGGTGGTCGTTGTCGGAGGCGGCAACGTCGCCATTGACGCGGCCCGTGTGGCACTGCGCAGCGGCGCTTCCTCCGTGACCATGCTTTCCCTTGAGACCGAGGACATCATGCCTGCTTCCAAGGAAGAGCGCAGCGAGGCCCGCGAGGACGGTGTCGTCATCAATCCCGGCTGGGGCCCCAAGGAGGTCCTCGGAGATGGCAAGGTGAGCGGCATAGTATTCAAGAAGTGCGTTTCCGTATTCGACGAGAACCACCGCTTCGCCCCCAAGTATGACGAGAACGAACTCATCTCCCTCGATGCCGACATGGTCATATTCGCAATAGGCCAGACCGTCATACTCAAGGACCTGCTCAAGGACACCAAGGTCGAGTTCTTCAGGGGAGTATATCCCGTTGCCGACAAGTTGACCTACCAGACCGCCGAGCCCGACATCTTCGTCGGAGGCGACTGCTTCACCGGTCCCAAGTTTGCTATCGATGCCATTGCCGCCGGCAAGGAGGCAGCCGAGTCCCTGCACCGCTTCGTTCAGGGCGGTCACATGACAATTGGCCGCAACCGCCGCGATTTCATCGAGCTGAACAAGTCGGAAATCAAGGTCGAGTCCTACGACAATTCATCCCGCCAGGAGCCCGGAATCGAGCGCAAGGACAATCCTTTCAGGGATTATCACAAGACTCTTACCGAGGAGCAGGTGCGCAAGGAAACATCCCGGTGCCTGTCCTGCGGAGCATCCGTCGTGGACGAGAACAAATGCATAGGCTGCGGTATCTGCACCACCAAGTGCGGTTTCGATGCCATACACCTGTACCGGGAGAATCCCGATGCCAGCATAATGCGCACTTCCGAGGGCAAGTTCGGAGGAATACTGCCTTATATGCTCAAGCGCGGCTCCAAGATACTCTTCAGCAAGAAATCATAATGCACGAACTGGGCATAGTCTTCTATATCATCCGCGACGTGAAGGAAGCCGCGCAGGCCAACGGTGTCGGGCATGTCGATGCCGTGGTCATGGACATAGGCGAGGTTTCCACCATAATTCCCGACTACCTGCAGGACTGCTGGCGTTGGGCCGCGGACAAGGAAGACATGCTCAGGGGCTGCGAGCTTAAAATCAACACTATCAATGCCGTGACCCGTTGCGGGGATTGCGGGGCGGAGTACGGGACGGTTGAGCATGGCAAGACCTGTCCCGTCTGCCAAAGCGCAAATACCTGGCTGATTCGCGGCAATGAAGTGGAAATCAAGGAAATACAAGTAAACGACAATAATTGATATAATGTCTTGTTTTATAGTTCCTCTCGTGGAGGCCGTTGCAGTTACGGCTGTCCGCAAACATTCGAAAGGCCTTGCAGGGACAACTCTGGGGCGTAATCTTCCCGCGCTTGAGAAGATGCTCTGGGGCGGCAGCCTCATGCTGGTCGTGGACCATGTGCTCAGCGGCGAGCTGACCTGGCGTTTTCCTTTCCTTACGGCACTTTCTTCCGTGGGAGGCGGCATGACCGTCCTCCGGGAACTTCTGACAGTCGGCCTTCCCATGGCCCTTGTCCTGACCGCAGCCTGGGCGATTTACTATCTCGTCAAGGAGCGCGGGACTGCTCTTGCACACAAATAACGTTCAATATAAACTAAACCACATCAAGTTATGTTTTTTCAAGTGTATGGCGCTAATGCGCTTGCCCAGTGGGGAATGCTGATAGTGGTCCTTCTCGGACTCATTCTCCTCAATGAATTTGCCCGTCGCACCAAGCTCGGCGGCATTACTATGTTCCTTATCGTTCCTGCCGCCCTTACCATCTACTTCCTTTCCATCTGGATTGGAGTGAGGACAGGTGCCCGGTGGGCTCTCGAAAACCAGACCCATGTCTATATGCAGGGCTGGTTCCATTATGCCAAGCTGTACGCGGCAACCGCCGGCTGTATCGGCTTCATGATGATCAAGTACAAATGGGGAATCGGAGCCAAGCATTGGTTCAAGCCCTTCCCGTTCGTAATCGTGGCCATCAACATCCTTATCGCCTGCGTGTCCGACTTCGAGTCCGCCATCATGGGCTGGAACAAGTGGTGGCTCACCTCCGAGGGTGTATGGCAGTATGGCGGTTGGCACAATGTCATGAACGGTGTCGCCGGTCTGCTGAACATCTTCTGCATGACAGCATGGTGGAAGGTATATCCTTCCAAGGACAAGAAGGATATGATCTGGGCCGACATGACCTGGGTTTACATCCTTGTCTATGACATCTGGAACTTCGCTTACACCTACAACTGCCTGCCTACCCACAGCTGGTATTGCGGTATCGCGCTGCTTCTTGCTCCTACCGTGGCCGCTCTCCTTTGGAACCGCGGCGGTTGGATCCAGAACCGTGCCAACACCCTGGCTATCTGGTGCATGTTCGCACAGGTGTTCCCTCTCTTCCAGGAGACTTTCAAGAACGGTCAGCAGTGGTTCTCATGGGCTACTCTCCCAGTTCTCTATCCTGAAGGTGTCGCTACTATCGAGAAGCTCTACGCCGCCGGCGGACAGGCTGCCGTCGATGGCATCGTAGGTACTACCGTGGACCCTGCACTCGTTGCAGCCAATCCTACCATGATGATTGTCATCAGCGCCCTGGCACTCATTACCAACGCCATCGCTCTGGGTTACATCATCTCCCAGTCCTGCAAGCGTCACATCAATCCTTACAAGGAGGACGTTTTCATCAACCAGAAGTACTACAAGGACGCTATGGCCCGCGCAGAGGTCTAATCGCGCCTGTATGATTGTCCGGGCCGGCCGGGAGCATTCTCCTGGCCGGCCTTTTGCTATTAAGTTATTTTTTCTCCTTCCTTATTTCCGGCGGAGGTCGATGAATTTGACGCTCTTGCGGGATTTGGCCGGGTAATTTATGGCGGCAATCTCCGGAGCCGGGCAGATTTCTATCCTGGGGGCCACCCTGATGCGTGAGCGGAACCTGTCCTTGAGGTCCTTGACGGGGTCGAAAGGCGGCTCGTACTTCAGTCCTGCCTTGATGAGCACGTCGTCGGTGCCGGCCTCGCTCTCCTGCACCATGACCACATAATTCTCGACATAGTCCGTATTGTCCAGCACGTCGTTCACTGCCGGGGGATATAGGGTGGTGCCCTTTAGTTTTATCATGTTGTTCTTGCGGCCCACAAGCGGAGTCAGCCTGTAGGACCAGCGGCCGCAACGGCACTGCCCGGTTCTCTTGGCGGCAATGTCGCCGGTGCGGAAACGAAGAAGCGGCATTCCTTCCACTCCGAGTGTGGTTATTACTATTTCTCCGGGCTCCCCGTCGGGAACAGGCAGATTGTCCTCTCCTATGATTTCGACTATTATCAGTTCGGGATGCACATGCCCGCCCATGCCGTATTCGCACTCTGAGAATGTCGCGCCCATCTCCGTCGAAGAATAGGTCGCGAAAAGCTGCACATCCCATTTCTCCTTGATTTTGCGGCCCAGCAGATTGAGCGAAAAGTCCTGCTCCCTAAGACCTTCTCCTATGCCTATTATGCGCCTTACGCTGCTTGAACGGTAGTCTATCCCGTGCTCCTCGGCGTACTGGATCAGCCTAAGTATAAACGAAGGAACGCACATGATAGTGTCGGGCTTCAGCCTGGATATTGTGTCCCACTGGAGCTCGGGTATGTCGTTCCCGACCCTTATGACACCCGCTCCGAGGGAACGCAGCCCGAGGAAATAGGCCATTCCCGCCATGAAACGCTTGTCCAGGGTAGTCATAAGCTGCACTACGTCGCCGGGCCTGACTCCTGCGCAGGAGAATGACTTTTTCTCATTGAAAGCCAGCCTTTGCAAATCCTTTTCCGTGCATCCGAAAGTGACCGGCTCGCCGAGGGTCCCGGAGGTCGTCACATAGTCTATTATCTTTGATTTCGGGCAGCAAAGGAAGTCGTCACCGAACAGCTGGAGGTCCTTTTTCTCCGTGAAGGGCAGCTTCACGAGGTCCTCTATGCAGCGTATCTTCGCAGGGTCCACTCCGCATTTGGAGAACATCCTCTTGTAGTATGCGGAGTTCGCGGCGAGGTATGCTATAGCCTCCTGCAATAATTTGTCCTGCAGTTCCTTGATTTGCTCAGGTGAGCGGAATTCAATGTCTTGTGTCATATTGAAGAGTATTTAACCAGTCTATGAATGATTTTTGCCAAAGGGAAGTGCCGCCCTCCTGCCTGCGGGGATTGGCCCCGAAACCGTGTCCTCCGCTCTTGTACAGCAGGAATTCGTGGGGGACACCCTCGGCGCGAAGGGCCGAATCCAGCAGCATGGAATTATGGAAATCGACGGTAGGGTCGTCTTCGCAGGCAAGAAGAAATACGGGCGGAAGGCCTCTGCCGGCATGTCTTTCCAGAGAAAGCGAGTCGCGAAGGGCAGAGCTTTTCATGAGCCTGTCTCCCATAAGACCGCGTCGGGAACGCCTGTGTACATACCTTTCGTCGCTCATGGTGACTACGGGGTATATGGCCGCCACAAAGTCCGGAGAATGCATCATGGAGAGCCCCTGCGTAAAGTCTCTGTCGCCAAGTTCAGCGCTCAGCATGGCAAGATGGCCTCCTGCCGAAAAGCCCATTACCCCTATCCGCTCCAGAGGGTAAGAACGCCTGACATAGCCAAGTGCCATCTGTAGGTCTGAAAGCATGTCTGGGAATACGGTTCCGCGGCTGAAGCTTCGGAAATGGTGGACAAATTCAATTTTGCCTGCGGTGCGATACTCCAGCACGAATGCGGCTATATTATTGTCGTTCAGCCATTTGGCTACAAGCGCTCCCTCGTTTTTGGTGTCCAGCCAGAAATAACTGCCTCCCGGGCAGATAATGACCCCTGTGCCGTTGCAGTCCTCCGGCACGAAGGCCGTCAGCCTGACCTTGGCAGCAGCGCCCTTGGCCCCTTCCCACAGCCTTGTCTGTCCGGCGGCCAGGCAGCACGCCAGAATCATGGCAGTTATGAAAGCGCTCCTTTTCATAGTTCTTCGGTCATTGTTGCCGGCGCAAGTGAATCATCGCACCATACAAGATTGGAGGGTTTCAGGGAGCAATGCTCCGCCACAAGCCTTTTCTCCTCGTCGCTTTCGAAGGCATATACCATCATGTCCTTGTGCCTCAGGGCAACCAGCAGGGGATATACTCCGTATCCGGCATTTTTAATCAGCAGGCTGTCGCCCCTGAAGGCATCCACCTTTGCATAAACTTCGGGGCGGAGGAATTTCCTGCACTCGGAGGCCACCTCGCTTCCCTTGTAGAGATAATGGTAGCGCACGAAGGAGGCGCAGTATGCGGCATTCTCCCTCTCGGCGCAGATTGCAGCGTATTTCTGCCGGTAATGGTGCCTCATGTCCCGTGTGAAAGTCCTGAGGTCCTCGGGAATATCGGAAATCCTCTGTCCGATTTCAAGGTAGAGTTCGCCCCTGTGCATGAGCTTGCTGTGCTTTGGCATCACATGGCCGAATCCGTGTCCGTATATGGGGAGTATGTCCACTCCGAGTTCGCGGGCTATGGCGAAAGCCCCCCTGTGGAAACGTGTGATACTGTAGTCTGGGCTCCTTGAGCCCTCGGGATAAATAACTATGGACCAGCCATTTGCAACTTTCTCCCTGAGTATGGGCAGCATCTTGTCCATTCCCATGGAAGCAGGCAGGAAACCCGCCTTTCGGATAAGGAATCCGTAGAATATGTTGTTCCAGGAATTGTCGTTGGTAAGCACCAGGAATTTGCCGCTAAGGGCCAGAAGACCCAGCAGGTCCAGGTTCGACTGGTGGTTGCAGATGCAGACCGCGCTCTTGGAAAAGTCCTCTCCGTAGGGATTGTTCACGGTGAAAGGAGCATCGGGAACCAGCCGGACGGCCCTCTTGCAGACCTGATGCATGGCCCCCTGGAGCATGGCCTGACGGCGTTCACCCCTAAAGAGCACAAGGCAGACAAGGGTCCACAGGCTTATGAAAATGCAGACAGTAAGGAATACGGCGAAAGACAGGGCGGTGATAAGCAACTGCCTGAGCGTCAGAGGAATGTCTTTGTCCTTTGTGAGCCATCCGAAAATGGTGGGGGGCAGGTAGCAGGCCATTGCGACTACAGTCAGCATGCCTGTAATCGTGACCTGTGCGAGGGAACGCATGGCAGGGTGGGTCGCCGTAATCAGGGCCCCTATCCCTATGAACATTATAAGGGCCGAAAGCACCACGCTGTTGCGGAAGGAAGGGAGTATTTTCCTGCCTGTAGCCCTCTCATACATGAGGCCTTCGGTAATGAATATGCTGTAATCGTCGCCCTGTCCGAAAATGAATGCCGCCAGCACCACATTTACGATGTTGAATGACAGGCCGAAAACATGCATTATGCCCAGAATCCAGAACCAGGCCACGGCAAGGGGCAGGAAAGCCGTCAGGCCAAGCTCCAGGGAAGAGAATGACAGGCAGAGGAACAGAAGCACTATCAGGCTGCATACAAGGCCTATCTTGTCGAAATCTTCGGAAAGGCCTGAGGCAAGGCGGCTGCTTACGTCGCTGCTGTCATAGCAGAAACTGCTGCCGAAAGTTGAAATGGACGGCCTTATTTCCGAGGCCTTGCCCTCAATGCGGCTGACTATCATCGTGGACCCGGTATCGCAGAATACCGAGGCTGCGCCTACGGTGGAGGCAAGAGGGGCGAAATAGGGCAGCTCTTCTATGGCGAAGTCCTTCTCCCACAGGGACATGAAAGGCCCGAAGGCGGTAGGGGAGAACCCTGCGGAGGCGGCTTCTTCAAGAAGAGTCGAAGGCAAGCCGGAATGTGCCTTCTTGAAGTCCCGCCACCTTGCGAGGGCTTTCTCCTGCGCGGCCTTTGAGGGCAGGAAAGCGCTGATTCCGGCAGCTCCGGTCTTGGCCGCGACGGCCCTGGCTTCCTCCAGAACGGCCTCTGTATCAGTTCCTTTTGTGACAATGAAGGCAGTCTTGGAGGCATCTCCTCCCAAGGAGGCAAGAAGCGAAAAGCCCTCCTTCTGCTCCGCGCTCATATAATTGATATGCCCCATGTCGGCATCGAAGGACACATTGCGGCCCAGCGCCCAGAGCAGGACGGTCATGCAGACAAAAAGCAGGAATACAGGTGTCCTGAACCTTGAAGGAATGGAGATTTCAAATCCGAGGTTCAGGGTCCTCCTTGGCTTAGGCGAAGGAGAAGCGAAAACTGGCAGGAACAGCAGCACGAAAAGTATAGTGCCCACAAGCATCAGCGCTCCTGTCAGTCCGAAGTCCCTGAGAGCCTCGGATTTAAGCAGCAGCATCGAAAGGAATGCTCCAACCGTGGTGATATTTCCCGTCAGCAGGGGAGAAATCTGGTCGGCGAGGGCCTGTCTCCTGTCTGGACGGTATTTGAGATGGTCCACATAGTGGAGGGGATAGTTGACCGCTATGCCGAGTATGGTGGAGCCTATTCCGAGTATTATTATGGAAATGGTGCTGCGAAGAAGCGATATCATTCCGAGTGCGAAAAGCCCTCCGAGCAGCACCGAAACAGCTATCCATGCCACGTCAGACAGCCTCTTGTAGGAGAAATAAAGCAGTATGCAAATCAGCAGAAGGGCAAGGCTCAGCGCCAGCAGGCTGTCCTTCTTGATGGTCCCGGCATTGCCGGCTGCAACGAGAGGTCCTCCGGTGGAAGTAATTGATACAGAAGGGAAAGCCTCTTCGGTTTGCCTTGCCGTCTGATTTACGAAGGCATCAAGCGTGGCGTTGTCGGAGGATTCGCTGCCACCGTATGGGGAATTGAAAAACAGCACGCCGTGCCTCCCGTCGGGAGTCATCAGGCAGCCGTCCCGAAGAGTACCGCCGCTGCCGGGATTCAAGCCTTGGAGGGAGAGGTAAACGGGGTCGAAAAGGGACAGGGGGTCGGATGCGGCATGCCAAGCCGACAACTCAAGAGGAGATTGCAGGGAATTCTTCACCTTCTCGAGGCGGCCGCGGATATATCCCGGAGCGGCCAGAAGGCTGTCCATGCGCTCAAAGTCCTTTGCCTCAAGGAAATAGGGAATATTGGAACTTATGAAAGACAGCACCTGCTCCTCGTCCTGCTCATCCACGGCGGCGGCCCTTACGGAGGCAATCTTCCCGGCCTCGGAGCCGTTCCAATTCTCCTCGAAAGCATACATGGCATCGACTATCTCATCCGGGGAATCGCCGCTGAAAATCACGGCTACCTTGTCCTGCCCTCCTATCCTGTCATAGACTTCGGAATATTGCCCCGACACCTCGTCACCGGGAAGGAAGGCGGCTATGTCCTCGCTGTATCCAAGACGGGATGCCAGAGCGGCCATCACGACTGTCAGCACCACCAAGGCGGCCGCCGCAGTCCTCTTCCTTTGGCTGAGGAAGTCGAATATGGACAATATCACCTTCCGCATATCTTTCCAAGAAGCATCCTGGGATATCCGTAAACGACAGCAAGAAGGCACAGGCAGACATTCAGCAGGCTTATCCTGGAGAAATCCCTGACGGGCTTGAAAGAGGAAACCCTGTCCTCGGGGTACAGCACCCTTATGGGGACGGGAACAAGGGGTATGCCTTTCCAGGCGGAGAACACCAGAAGGGCCAGTTCGGCCTCATATCGGGCGCTGAATATCCCCGGAAGCCTTTCCAGGGGATAGGACCTCAGGCCTGTCTGGGTGTCCGGCAGGCTTCTGAGGGTCTGCACCTTGAACCAGAAATTGGAGAAGCGGTTGGCAAATGCCGATCCCTTGGAAAGGTGCAGGGAGGGAAGGTCGCGGCTGCCGACTACAAGGGCGCGGGGCTCAAGTGCCGAGGCTTCTTCCAGAAGGGGAATATCCTCGGGGTAATGCTGACCGTCGCCGTCCAGGGTGACAACCCTGCCGTAGCCCGCTTTGCGGGCATATTCGAAGCCGGTTTTAAGAGCCATTCCTTTCCCGAGGTTCTTTTTGTGGGTCAGAAGGGTGATTTCCAGCCCCTCAAGCGAAGCGCCGCTGCCGTCCGTGCTGCCGTCGTCCACGACGATGACGGGAAGCCCCTGCAGGATAGCCCTCGAGGCAACGTCCCTAATCGTCCGGACATTGTTATATACCGGTATGAGCACGGCACTATTCATATTCCATCACCATTTTGGCGCAGATTTCCCCCTTCTTGCAGATAAGGACCCGGCCGCCTGATTCTTCTATCCTGGCCTCGTCCCCGGGCATTAGAGGGGAGACAAAGCGGATGTTCCTGGCCGAAGAGAGAGTCTGTCCGGGATGCAGCATCTCGGTCACTATGCGCACTATGCAGACTCCGGGAGTTATGGGATAGCCCGGAAAATGCGCCTTGTATATCACTGAGGAGGGGAGAAGGCGGAATGTGTCGGGCCCCGTCCTTTGGAACAGTTCACCTTCCAGCATCGAAAATCCTCCCGTCGTCTTTAATATCCCATTCCATTCCGGAGAACTCTATGAGAGTGCTGTCTCCGGAGGGGTTGAACAGTTCTATTGCCATAATGTAAAGTTCTGAGGTATAGACATATATCTCTGAAAACAGTCTCTTCAGGTCCCGCCTTTTGGGGCGCATGGACACTTTCCATCCACCGCCTGTCCTCTCGGCGGACATGTCGAATAGAGCCGGGTCGAAAAGCCTGGCGGAAAGATCCGGAAGCCTTCCGGGCATCCCGGATTCGGAAGCGGAGCGGCTGCTTCCGTCGGGAAGGCGGACAAGGTCCCCGTCCATAATGAATACGCTCTCCGAAGGAGTGAAGGTCTCCCAGCGCAGTTTGGTAGGTGGAATTACGCTTATGCGTCCGGTGGTGACGAGGTCGCCGCTCAGCATGGACGAACGCCTTGTCATGGTGAAAAGTGCGCTGAAACTCCTGCCTCCGTTGGCCTTCTCAAGGGAGGAAAGAATGTCCTCCTGCGCCCTCAGTACAAGGGTGCAGAGCAGGGCGGAGAGTATGAGCAGCAGCCTTTTCATCTTGCCACAAGTATGCAACCTCCCATAATCAGCAGAACGCCAAGCCATTGAGTCCAATTGACATTCTCATGGAAGATGAAGATGGCGGCCAGCATGCCGAAAATGTAGCTTATGCACGACAGGGGATAGGCCAGGCTGAAGGGGAAGTGCTTCAATATGTACAGCCACAGTACTGTGGCTATGCCGAAGGATACTCCGCAGGCCGGGAACCACCAGTTGGTCAGTTGGGACTTGAAGAATTCCCAGCTCCAACGGAAGGGACCGCTGGAGGCAAGAGCCAGCTTGAGCAGCACCTGCCCTCCGCAGAGAAATACGCTCTGTAGCAGAGCCAATGGTATCAGTTTATACATATCGCAGAATATTCTAGGCCTTCTATGTCGTTGGAAATTACGTGTTTGCCTCCCTTTGAGATAGCATCGCAAAGGGCCGGGGCGCTGGACGAAGGGTTGTCTCCATAAAGGCTGACGTAGTCTTTCCTCGTTATGTCAGCCTGCACGTCAAGGGGAGTAAGGGACAGTCTCACGTCGCTTATCCTCGCGAGGGAGCCTTCTTCGCGGGAAGTCAGCAAGAAGGCCGCCGAGACATGGCAGGGAGCATCGAACCCGTATCCCGAACGTTGCAGGAGGCCGGCCATGGCGGGGGTGACCTCGTCGAACGCGCCTACCAGAATGTTGTCCGATTCGCCCGAGCCAACCTGCATGAAGCCGTCCAGGAGGGCGCTTTCGAAGGAATGATAGAGGTGGGCGTAGGTGGCATTGTATCCCCGGCAGCGTGTCTTTATCGCTATCATGGAGCCTACAGTGTTGTGTGTGGACTGCATGAAATCAGTGGGTCTAGGGCTGCCCTCGGAAAGGGCCTCCAGAAAGTTCATGGTGCTGTCTGCGCTGCCAAGTGCCGTCCCCGTGACTATGCCTCCGGGACTCTCCGGCCCGGCCTTCCCGAGCGTCTCCAGCGATACATACAGGGCCCTTTTCATGAACAGGTTCATCCTCCTGGCTTCAAGGGGAGAGAGTATCTGCCTGAAGTCCGGGTCCTCGTCCAGCCTTGTCAGGCTGCAATATGCTCTTACATAAACGTTCATGGGGCGGAGAATATCAGGGATGAGTCATTGCCTCCGAAGCCGAAAGCATTGCACATTATATGCCTCGGACGGGCCTGGAGGGTGCCGCAGGGGCTTATGCAGGAAGGGTCGGGAGCCCGGAAGCCGAAACTGCCGGGAATGAAGCCTTCTATCATGGACAGCAGGCAGAACACGGATTCTATTGCACCGGAAGCGCTGGTGGTATGACCTGTCAAGCCCTTGGTGGAGGATACGGGCGGGAGGTTGTAGCCGAATACCCTTCTTATGGCTGCGCTTTCGCTCGCATCATTGTTGGGAGTGCCTGTCCCGTGGGCGTTTATATAGTCTATGTCGGAAGGCTTCAGGGCCGCCGTTTTCAGAGCCGCCTGCATTGCCAGAAATGCCCCTTCTCCATCCTCTGAACTGGCCGTCTGGTGGAAAGCGTCGCAGGCGTTGCCCCAGCCGGAAAGGTATGCCAGAGGCACGGCTTCGCGCCTGAGGGCGTTTTCCTCGCTTTCAAGCACGAGGTATGCCGCTCCTTCACCAAGATTGAGGCCGGCTCTTGTAGAGTCGAAAGGCCTGCAATTTTCCCTGTCCAGTATCATCAGGGAGGCGAATCCGCGAAGGTGGAAGTCGCTCAATGCCTCTGAGCCTCCGGCAACGGCCACATGGCAGCGGCCCGAGCGAATGAGCCTTGCCGCCGTGGCTATGGCATTGGCCGCCGAGGAGCAGGCTGTTGAAAGCGTGCTGCAAAGGCCTTTGGCCCCGAGGGCGCGGGCCGTGGCCATGGTGGTGGCTCCGCAGTCGAAAGGCAGGGCATTCCCGAGAGTTGCGCCCCTGTACAGGAGTTCCGCCTTTTCCATGCCTCCTACTGTGGTGCCGCTTATGAAAGCCGCATCCGCAATGGATTCCAGACCGGCCTGTGAAAGAGCCTCGCGGGCCGCGATTACGCTGAGAAGGGCTGTCCTGTTGCCGGGATTGCATCCGGCCATGCGGGCGAGGGAATCGTCATCGAAGGGCACTTCTCCCACGGGGAAATCCCTCAGGGAAGTGTCCAGGAAGCGTACCGGAGCAATGCCGGACAAGCCTTCGCGAAGGGCACGCAAGGTCCCGGCCTTGCCGCATCCTATGGAGGAGACTGCTCCCATTCCGCTTATGACGATTCTGACTGCCATTTATTCGCCCCTGTGTTCTTTGATATATGCCGCCATGGTCGCTACGGAAGAGAAAACCTTTCGGCCTTCCTGGGGGCTTGAAAGCTTGATTCCGTAATTCTTCTCCATCATCACTATCAGTTCGAGCACGTCTATGGAATCAAGGCCCAGCCCGTCTCCGAACAGGGGAGCGTCGTCCTCTATGTCGGAGGGCTCCATGCCTTCTAGGTTAAGTGCATCTATCAGCTTGATTTTCAGTTCTTCTATAAGCTTATCCATTATCGTATAGTTGTTTTATCCTGTTTTGGTCCAATTCTTTGCCGTCCGCCAGGGCGAGCATCAGCAGCACGTCCGCTTCCTCCTCGCAGGGGCAGTCTATCCAGCCGAAAATGACTTCCTTTCCTTCCATTTCCATCATGCAGTCCTGCACGTGGGGGGCAATTTCCTTCTCGTCGAAGGCGGGGAGCAGGAAGGAGGCGCTTTCCCCCTTGCAGCCGTTGCGGATGCAGATTTCGCCTGTCACTATGTTGGGCAGGGTATAGACGAAAAGAGCCGGGCTGGGGAAGTCTTTCATAGACTCCAGGTAGGCCAGGTCGTCGCTTATGCATCCGCTGCGGGAAAACACTATGACAGAACGGTTTTCATTTGCCTCCATCCCCTCCAGCAGCAGTTCGCAGGCGAGGAATCCAGCCTTGCACTGAAGGTCCATCTTGTAGAATTTCGGCCAGTTGCCGCAGGCGCTCTTGTATAAGGAGCCCAGGGAACCGTCGTAGGCGAGTTCCTTTCCGTTCCGGGTCAGCCTTGAGCCTTTCAGCCTTATGTAGGAGAGAATCTTCATTGCCTGCCTCCTTTCTTGAAAATGGCGGCGGCATTGCAGCCTCCGAATCCGGACATCAGTTTTATGAAGCAGTCTCCTTGAACGCTGACAGGCCCGGAGGATATGTCAAGGGCAGGCTCGGTGCCCGGGGAATTATAGCCCATGGCTCCGGGAATCATGCCCTTGTCCATGGCCATCATGCCTATTATGCTCTCGAGCACTCCCGCGGCTCCCATGGTATGGCCGAAAATGCCTTTCAGCGAGCATATGGGAAGCTTTTCCAGATGGGCGCGGCCCAGAGCCACAGCCTCCATGGCATCGTTGTAGAGGGTCGCGGTGCCGTGAGGACAGACCATTGCAGGGGCAAGTCCTGTCTGCAGCACATGGCGCAGGGCCTCGAAACTGCCTTCAGCCGTGCGCGAGGGGCCTGAAATGTGGTTGGCATCGTTGCGGATGGCTCCGTCCACGATTTCCCAGGGACCTTCGTCAGCGGAAAGTATCACGGTGGCTGCCGCCTCTCCTAGGTTGAGCCCGCATCTGTTCGCGTCGAAAGGACGGCAGGGCTCAGGCGAAAGGGCCTTCAGGGACTGGAACCCCGTGACTATGAAGGCTCCCTGGCTCTCGGCTCCGCAGACTACCACATTGCGGGCCCGTCCGGAGCGTATCATCCTCATGCCCTGTATCATTGCGTTAAGTCCTGATATGCAGGCATTTGAAACCGTCAGGGGAGTGCAGAGAGGCTTGAAGCGCGAGACTATCCTCGAGGATGAAGCGCCGAGGCTCACATCCGCTCCGCTGCCGAGCAGTTCCACATTGCCCTTGGTAGTGGACAGAATAAAGGCCGTATCGGGGGCCGCAGGGTCTATGTCGCTGCCTTCCAGAGCCTTGTGTATGGACAGCATAGATAGGGTCTCGTAGAAACTGTAGCCCTCTATGCCTGTTCCGGCGGCCTGACCATATATCTTTTCCCTGTCGAAAAGGGCCGCCATGAAAGGCTCCCTGACCCCGAAGGTCCCCTCGTGCAGCCTGACTCCGGACCTGCCTTCCATGCAGGCGAGATATGCCTCGCAGGAGCCCTCCGCCACGGGAGAGAGAATATGGTGCGATATTACCGAAACCTTTCTCATCTGACCGCCGTCTTGATTATGGCCGAGGCTATTTGCTCGTTTCCTGCATGCACGCCCACCTCCATCATGGTGATTCCGAATACATCCTCTATGACCCGCACATCCGTGAGAAGGGTCTCTCCTATTGAAGGCAAACGGCTAATTTTCAGATGCTTGACATCGCCTATCATGCCTATCCTGGTGGGGATGTGGAGTATGTATTTGCACATGTATCCCGCCCTTGCCGCTGCGCTCTGGGCCATGTTCTCTATCAGTCCCTCGGCGCTCAGATGTCCGTTTTCGCACAGCAGGCTCTCCCTGACCGTGTAGGCGCAGGTACATTCCCTGTCCTGATAGCAAAGCATCCTGTCCACGAAGCGGAAAGGCTCCTGCTGCAGGAGAATATCGTCCATTATGACATCTTCAGGCCTCATTCCAAAAATCGTAAAAGTTGAACCATTGGTCGGGATAACGGCGTACCACGCTCTCCAGGGCACCGGCATAGCTGCGGGCCAGAGCCTCAGCGCTGTCTCCTTTCAATGCCTTGATTATCAGCCGGTAACGGTGGGTGCTCTCCTTCATGGACCATACCGCCACCATGGGCACTTCCTTTGCCATGGCAAGTGCGAAGGGCCCTTTGGGGAAGCGGGCGTATTCTCCGAGGAAGGGCAGCCTTATGTTCTTTTTCGAACCGAATATCCTGTCGGCAGGCATGCTGGCTATGTCCCCTCGGGAAAGCACGTCGTTAAGTACGAATATATGCGTAAGGTCCTCGCTGACAGGCACCATCCTGATGTTGGTGCCGTTGAACATTTTCTGCCGGCCGGCCATTACCTCGGGGGTTTCCCCGGCGAAAACCAGGGCGTTTATGCATTTTTCCCTGGTCGGAATGGAATAACCGGCCAGTTCGTAGTTGCCCACATGGGAGCTCAGCATCACGAATCCGCCTTCCCGTCCAAGCAGGCGCTGGAAATCTTCATCACCCTCCCTTTCAAAGTCGAATTTCACCCCTGCGTATGCCGCGAACCTGTCTATCACCAGCTTGCCCATCTGGTAATGGTTGCCCAGAACATGGGCGAAGGACTTCAAGGGGCCGTATCCAAGCCTGTCCCTGAAAAAGGAGAAGGATGAACGGTAGCCTTTCCCGAAAATCATGTAGAAGGGTATGGCCGGGGCCATGAGGCAGTAGGCAAGGGGCAAAGGGACAAAACTCAGAAGGCTCGTCAAAGCCTTCTGCATCCAGGGGGTACCGTCGGTATGTCCCTGCCAGCGCGTATGAGTGTAAGACGTCAAACCCTGTCGGAAAGGAAGTCGCAGAATTCCTTGTATGTCTTTATGTCCTTGAAATCTTCGGGCTTCATCTTGTAGCCGAAGGACTTCTCCACTTCCACCACCACATCTACCACCTCCAGGCTGTCTATCCCGAGGTCCTCCTTGAGTCTGGCCCCGGGGGTTATCTTATCCTCCTCTATTTCAAGTTCTTCCGTAAGGAAGGCCTTGATTCTCTCTTCAATCTGCTTATAGTCCATATCGTTGCTTAATAAAATCCGTTGATGTTGCCGTTATCTGTGCGCGGCAGCGGCGCATAAGGTGTCCTTCCCCATCCAGAACAATGAGCCGGCTGTCCTTGTAGAGGCTGTCATACCGCTCGCTGTACCTGAGCGGGACTATCTTGTCCTCCCTGCCGTGGACAAGCAGGACGGGACCCTCGTACAGGGCGGAGGTATCGTATATGGGAAGCGTCTGCGCCGCAAGGAAATAGCCCTTCCCGACCTTGTGGAAAAGCACCCACAGGGTCTCGGGGGGATTTTGCGGGTCGTATTTCCTGCCCATCAGCACCCCGTCAAGAGCATCATCCTTCAGTACTGCGGCAGGAGCCAGCTGCACCAGACAGTCCACCTTGTCCTTGCCGAGGGTCCCTGCGAGCATCCCCGCCACAACCGCTCCCTGGGAGTGCCCGAGAAAGCTTATCCCCTTGACCCACGGGAGTTTGCTGGCATATTCATAGACCCTTCGGGCATCCTCAATTTCCTTCGGCACTGTCATGTCGCGGAAGCGTCCGTAACTCTCTCCGTGCCCGTCGAAATCCATGCTCAGCGATGCTATTCCAACCTCTTCCAGAGCCTTGGCTATGCTTTTGAGTGGCTCCAGTCCCTTGTTGGACATGAAACCGTGCATCAGGATGACCAGAGGGCATCCTTCAGCGGCAGGCCGGCGCAACAATGCTGCAATTGTACCGCCTTCTGCCTCTATATACAGTTTCCGCTCCATAAATGGTAATTCATGTTCAAAAAATTACTTGCATCATTTTGCGAATCTTGCCGGCTTCTTTGAATTTTGTCATCAGTCATGCAGCTACGGCTGCACTCCTTCTTCCAAAATCCAAACAATCTCAGCAATCTTCTACAAAATTTGATGCAACTTATTTTTTTCTCATTCCTATATATTTTACAAAAATAGCAAATTATTCCCACATTTTGGAATATTATCATTACTTTTGTAAGAAGCCGCCGGGATTTTTGTTCTTGTAAAGAACAGCGTGATTGATTTGGCGGCATGTAAGCAAGGAGAATATGAAAAGAAAAGCGGTTATAACCGGCATGGGAATATGGTCCTGTCTCGGGACAGATACTCTCCAGGTGAGGGATTCGCTCTATGAGGGCAGGTCCGGTATAGTGCTGGACCCTTCCAGAAAGGAAATGGGCTTCAGAAGCGCCCTTACGGCCCTCGTCCCTTCGCCTTCGCTTAAGTCCGAGCTGAGCCGCAATGTCCGTACTTTCATGTCCCAGGAGGCCCAATACGCCTATTGCGCCACGAGGGATGCCCTCGCGCAGGCCCGACTTGACGGAGATTTCCTCGCGTCCAACGACGTGGGACTTCTGTACGGCAACGACAGTTCCGCGGAGTCCGTCTATACCGCGCTTCGGACTGTGGAGGAGAAAAAGGATACCATGCTGTGCGGGGCCGGAGCCATTTTCCGTTCCATGAATTCCAATGTCTCGATGAACCTCGGGTGTATCTTCAAGTTGCGCGGGATAAACCTCACCGTGTCAGGTGCTTGCGCCAGCGGCTCACATGCAATAGGACTGGCGGCCATGCTGGTGTCTTCCGGCTTGCAGGACATAGTCGTATGCGGCGGTGCCCAGGAGGTGAATCCTTACGGAGTGGCAGCCTTCGACGGCATATCGGCCTTCTCTATGAGGGAGGACGAGCCCGCCCGTGCAAGCCGTCCTTTCGACAGGGACAGGGACGGGCTGGTGCCGGGAGGAGGTGCCGCTACTCTTGTTGTCGAAAGCCTTGAAAGCGCTGCCCGAAGGGGTGTCAGGCCCATTGCCGAGATACTTGGATACGGTTTCTCTTCCAACGGGGACCATATTTCGACCCCCAATGTGGAAGGTCCGGCGAAATCCCTTGAAATGGCCCTCCGCTCCTCCGGCGTGAGCCTTCGTGAAATAGGCTATATAAACGCGCATGCCACTTCCACCCAGGTCGGAGATGCCAATGAGGCCAGGGCCATAAGTTCGGTAATAGGGGACAGCGGCATACCTGTCACCAGCACCAAGGGCCAGACGGGACACGAAATGTGGATGGCCGGAGCCAGCGAAGTCATATATTCTATACTGATGATGAAGGGAGGCTTCATTGCCGGCAATCTCAATTTCGAGCATCCGGACGAGGCCTCGGCTCGGCTGAACATTCCCGCCCTGCGCATAGACAGGGGATTCAACTGCTTCATTTCCAACTCCTTCGGGTTCGGAGGGACCAATTCTACCCTCGTGGTCGGCAATGTCTGAGAAGTCCGTCATAATCATAGGCTCCGGCCTTGGAGGACTTGAATGTGCCCTGCTTCTGTCACGGGCTGGATTCAAGGTCACGGTGCTGGAGAAGGCCGCCGCTGAGGGAGGCTGCATGCAGACCTTCTTGAGGAACGGCCGCCGCTTTGACACGGGCTTTCACTATGCGGGCGGAGTCGAAGGGGTGCTGGCTCCTTATCTGGAGCTGTTCGGACTAAGCGGACTGCCATGGAAAAAACTTGACGAAGATGCTGTAGAAGAGCTTTATATAAAAGGTGAAAAATACTGTCATCCAAGCGGGTATGCAGCATTCGAAGAGAGGTTTGCCCCGCTTTTCGGAAGGGAGGCTATGCGCTCCTGGCTGGATGTATTGAGGCGCATAGGGGAGAGCATGGCGGCACCTTTCGGACCAAGGGACGAGGGGTGGTTTTCGACTCCTGCCCTTGGCTGGCTCCGAAGCCTTGGAGGACAGGCCTTTGCCGATGCTCTGGCAGGAGCGGCCTTGAGGATGCCCGTCTTGGAAGGCACTCCGCTTTATTGCTATGCCCAGGTTTACAATTCTTTCGTGCAGGGTGCATGGAGGCTTGGGGGCGGAGGAAAGACCTTGACGGATGCCCTCATGACCGGAATAAAGAAAAACGGCGGCATTGTAAGGACATCTGAGAAGGTGCAGCAAATAATTGTAAAAGAAGCGGTTGCGAAGGGAGTTGTCACCGGGCGTGGACGCTACGAGGCTGACTGGGTCATCTCCGACATTCACCCCTCGCTGCTGACTTCCCTTGTGCCAGGACTTAGGAAATCCTTTGTCGGAAGGCTTGTGAACTCTCCTTCAGGAAGGGGAGCCTTCACCGTGAACCTCGTGCTGAAACAGGGGATCCTCAGGTACAAAAACAGCTCCATGCATATCTGCAAAGGCGATTTGCAGGATGCCATGATGGTGCATTGGTATGTTCCGGAAACTGGCGTTTATGCCCCGGCCATTGACCTTCTCCGGATGGTTGACCTGCCTTCGGAGGTGGATTATCCGCAGTGGAAAGAGAGAATGTGCAGGGAAATGGTCGCCCTTGCCGGAGAATATGTCCCCGGACTTGAAGATGCGATTGAAGCGGTATATTCCAGTTCTCCGCTCACTTGGGAAAGATACACAGGGACCCCTGGCGGTTCGGCCTTCGGATATGTCAAGGACTGCCGCAGTCCCTTTGCCGGATTCCTCAGCCCCAGGACCCCTCTGCCCGGCCTTCTTATGACAGGGCAGAACCTTAATCTGCACGGCCTTGCAGGAGTCTCAATGACTGCTTTATATACCTGCGCTGAAATACTTGGTAAACAATATATTGAAGATTTGATATGAGATACGCTTTAGTGACCGGAGGCAGCCGCGGTATAGGCCGCGCCATTTGTATTGAACTGCATCGTATGGGATACTTCGTGCTGGTCAATTACCTGTCCCGCGAACAGGAGGCCCGCCGTACCCTGGAGTGCATTGGAGGGGAAGGTGAACTGATGCCTTTCGACGTGGGGGATGCCGCGGCAGTATCGGAGGCCCTGTCGGCCTGGAGCGCGGCCCATCCGGACCAGTACATAGAGGTCCTTGTGAACAATGCCGGAATACGCAGGGACAACCTCATGCTGTGGATGGAAGAAGGGGACTGGATGGATGTCATAAGGACTTCCCTTGACGGCTTCTACAATGTCACCAGGCCTTTGCTCCAGCCTATGGTCCTGCATAAGTTCGGAAGAATCATTAACATAGCCTCCCTTTCCGGAAGAAAAGGTTTGCCGGGCCAGACCAATTATTCCGCTGCCAAGGGCGGGCTCATGGCCGCTACCAAGGCCCTGGCCTGCGAAATAGGCCGCAAAGGGGTGACTGTCAATGCCGTAGCCCCGGGATTCATACGTACCGACATGCTGGAGGGACTTGACGAAAAGGAACTTAAAAAGACAATTCCTGCGGCGCGTTTCGGAGAGCCCGAAGAGGTGGCCGCCCTGGTAGGGTTCCTGGCCTCGGAAAAGGCCTCCTACATAAGCGGGGAATGCATAGGGATTACCGGCGGGCTATAGCCTTTGCCACCAGATAGGCGGTTGACCATGCGGCCTGGAGGTTGAAGCCTCCCGTTATGCCGTCTATGTCCAGCACTTCGCCTGCAAAATAAAGCCCTTTGCGCCTCTTGCATTCGAGGGTGCCGAGGTCCACTCCGGATAGGGATACGCCTCCGCAGGTCACGAACTCTTCTTTCCAGGGGTTGCGCCCCGAAACGAAGTACCTGTCATTTATCAGCTTGTCCGTCAGTTTGTTAAGCCCGCTCTTGCCGACTTCTTCGCAGCGTATTGAAGGGCGCAGGACCAGAGTGAGCTGTTCCCATAGCCTGGAGGTGAGCCCTTCCGGGTGTATTCTGGAGAGCATTTTCCTTGGATTGGCCAAGAGGAGCCGCTGCAGCATTTCCCTGCAATCCTGCTCGCTGAGGCCCGTCCAGTTGACGCTGAGGCTGCCCCTCCACTGATTTTCGGCAAGTTCCCTTGCCGCATAGGAGGAGAGTTTGAGTATGGCAGGGCCGCTCATGCCCCAGTCGGTCAGCAGCAGGGCTCCGGCGGCTTTCTTCCCGAACATGGAAACCGTCGCTTCCGACACTGTGCCGGCAAGGGCTTTCAAGGGGGAATCTACCATGAAGGAGTAAAGGGAAGGCACTCCCTCCACCATTTCCACGGGGCAGGAATCAAGGAAGGACTTGCTGCCTCCGCCTGTTGTCACGACTACGGCATCGAATCTCTCGCGGCTGTTATCCGTCAGCAGCAAAGTATTGTCCTCCAGTATCTTGCTTACCCTTGTGCGGGTCTTGACATGGCATCCTTGCAAAGCGCCGGCGAGGGCCCCTACTATGTCCATGGCATTCTGGGAGCGGGGAAATACGCAATGGTCTTCCTGCAGCACTGAGGGTACGCCCCTTGAGCGGAACCATTCCCTTATGTCGTCGCTGCCGAAAGCCTTGAGGGCGCGTTTCATAAGAACGGCTCCCCTCGGATATGCCTCCTGAAGGGATTTGATGCCCTCGAAGGAATTGGTGAAGTTGCAGCGTCCGCCTCCCGTTACGGCGAGCTTGGCCATGGGACGGGCCCCGGCCTCGAAAATGGTTACGCTTTCGGAGGGTGCCAATTCCCTAAGCAGGGCCCCGCAGAAGGCCCCTGCCGCGCCGCCGCCTATTATGGCAATGCGGCTCATTTGCCGGGCATCTCCTTTATGTAGAGGTCACGCTGGGGGAACGGTATTTCTATTCCGTTGTCATTGAGCGTGTTATAGACTATTTCCTTGGCATCCGCCAGGTATCTGAACTTCTCGGACACGATTACGTACTGCAGCACGGTAATGTCCACTGAACTGTCCCCGAAGTCGCCCAGGCGCACGGTAATGCCCTTCTTCCTGTCCACGACGTCGCGGCCGTACTTGTCTGTGACGAAGAGCTTGGTAAGGGCTTCCTTGACGAGGGTCCTGACCTTGTCCACGTCCGTGCCGTATTTGACTCCGACCGTGAAGGTGACCATCTCGTAGGCATTGTTGCGGGTGAGGTTCTTGAAGTTCTTGGAGAACAGGGTGCTGTTGGGGAAGGCGATTATGGAGCCGTCGGAGGCCTGTATCTGGGTGCTCTGGTAGCTCATGCTGTCCACGGTACCGCGTATGCCGTCACATTCGATGACATCGCCGACCCTGAGCCTTCCGGACATAAGCTGCATTCCGTAGAAGAAGTTGTTCAGCACGTCCTTGAGAGCGAAACCTATACCGGTAGCCAGACCGGTACTGATGATGGTTATGGCCGATGTCGGAATCTGCAGCATCACGAAGGTTATTATGACGAAGGCTCCCCAGGTGACAAGGCTGATAATGTTGTCAGCGAGGGTGAAATTGATCGAAGTCTCGTTGAACATAACGCCCTCGGCCAGCTTGGAAACCTCGCCGCGGGTGCGCCAGATGCGGTAGAAGGCCTTGGCGGCGTAGGTGATGTAGCGTCCGATGAAAATCATGGACACCACTATAATAATCTTGAAAATGGAGATGTTGATTACGCCTTCGACATTGAGGAAGGGCTTGTAGAATACGTCCATCACCACGGATGAGAGGTCGAACACGCCTCCTGCCATGAACAGGCAAAGGGGAATGGTCCATGCCGTCAGAATGGGCATCAGGGCCATCTTGCACAGGTCGAACAGCCAGGAAACCTCTATGAATGCGCCCTTGGTCTTGGTAGGAATGAGGGGATTCTCCGTCTTCCACTTGGCCTTGCGGGCAAGGATGTGGTCGTCGTAATATCTTGACAGCAGGTCGAATATGGCCGTCACGGTCTGTATGAGGGTGAACTGGAATATCCACCATATCACCACCAGGAGGGCTATCATCACATATCCGGCGAGGGAGACTATGGTGGCGGCGAACATAATCACCATGGACACTGCCATGTAGCTCCTGTCTGTCCTTTCAATGCCCTTGCGTATCTTGGCCGTTACTGTCATCTGCCAGATGGAGAACAGCAGCAGTATGGGCGGGAATATGATGTTGATCAGGCTGTTGGGTATGAATATTATTCTGAAGGATATGATAATCAGACCCATGAATATAATCGGAAGATATCCCCTGACCGTGTCGGTGGCCTTCTTGCCGTCCATGCGTATGAGCACCGACAGGAAGATGGCGGCGGCCAGCCATGCGAATTCGGCCACAAGCGGCAGCGCCATATTGATGAAGTTGCTGTATGAGGTGATATCGACTATCATTATGGTGACGGCGAAAATGACTATGCCGGCCAGAATGGTAATGAGGAGCTTGCGGTCCTGGAACCAGGGGGAGGCTAAGTATTTCACCCGCTTGGACAGAATCCTGACCAGAAGCCAGGAAACGCCGGTTGAAAGGAGTATGCAGATAAGTATCATTATGACGAAGCCCATCACCATGGGACCTCTCCAATCGGATACTATCTTGCTTTTGTGCGAGGTGGTGCTGTATTTGTCCACGCAGTCGCTCGCGGCGCTACGCATGAAATGGGGGAACTTCCGGATTATGGTCCAGTAATTCCTCTGGCCCTGCACGAAAATCTTCTGCTGCACCTCCCGGTACCTTGACTGGGCATAGTTGTAGGCTTCCTTGAGGTGGTTGTCCGTCTCCTTGTAGTAGCGGTTGTCGTCATCTACCTGGAAATACCTCTCCCACAGTATGTCGCGTATCATGCTGGCATACTGGAGGCAGCTGTCCCTCATGGCCTGTCCCTCATGGTCCAGTATGGAAATAATCGCTTCCTGCTCTTCCATTATGGACGGGATGGAAAGCAGTATGCTGTCGTTGACCATGACGCTGTCCTGCGGCGGAACAATCAGTGAATCAGGCTCTTCCACAATGTCTTCAACCTGCAGTCCTTCGTCCTCTTCCTCCAAGGTGTCATCCTGCTGCTCTTCATCCTTTATGGCAGGTGGGAGGTTCTTGAGCGCCTGGACCAGCTTCTCGTACCTGTCGATTTCGGATTCCAAGGAGGTCACGATTTCGTTGTACGGCATCTTGGTGGAGTTGAACGAAAGGTACTGGCTGGTCACTTCGTCCAGGGCGTATGTGAGGTCGAAGGTGAAATCCTGCTGCTGGGAATACAGCATGACAGCCAGTTCGTTGCAATTCTCAATCAGGTCCACGAGCATCTTGTGCTGCTGCTTCTCATACTGCTCGACTCCGGCTTCCGAAGCCAGGAGGCCGTTGTACTTGTTGACCAGCTCGAAATGCAGGACGCTCAAGGTTTTCTTGAGGTCTTTCTCCCTGAAAACCGCCCAGACAGGGATTGCTGCCAGAACGACAGACAATACTATGGTAGAGATTATACGCTTTTTATTTGTCATAACCAGTGTGTTGGGAACTGCTTGAAAACGGCTCATTTTCAAATCGGTGAACCTTTTCAAGACAACTTGTTGTGCAAAATTAACAATTTGTAGCGATTTTTTTTGTAAATTTGTTCAAATTGTTAACAATGCTATGAAAAAATCGATTTCAGTTCTTATCGTATTGATGCTGTCCGCGTTCACGGCGCTGCAGGCGGCTTCATACACGGTAGTGTTCATGGGTGATTCCATCACCGAACTGTGGCTTAATTATCACAGGGACAGTTACTTTACTCCCAATGCCTATCTGGGCAAGGGCATAAGCGGGCAGACTACGGCCAAGATGATGGCCCGTTTCAAGTCTGACGTGACTGCCTACAAGCCCAAGGCAGTGGTCATAATGGCCGGGACCAACGACATAGCCCGCAACGACGGCTATGTTCCTTACGAGAAGATAGTCGAGAACATAATGAAAATGGCCGCCATGGCCGAGGAAGCGGGGGCCAAGGTCGCCATAATCAGCGTCCTGCCTGCCGACGCTTTCTGGTGGAATACGTCCCTGCGGCCCGCCGGGCAGCTTCGCCGTCTCAATACCATACTCCAGCAGAAAACTTTGGAAAACGGTTACGTATGGGTGGACATGTACCCTGCAATGCTTGCCCGGGGCGGAGCGATAGACCCCACCCTTTCAGACGATGCCATACATCCAAATCCCAAGGGATATGAGCTCATGGAGCAGATTATTCAACCCTATCTGGAGGAAATGCTATGAGAAGAAAGATTCTGACCATTGTCGCACTCTCTGCCCTTGCAGCGGCCTGCGTGCATGCTCCCGAAAATAATGCGCCCGTCTCAGAGGACACCGTACCCGTATCGGCGGACCCTTCCGAGAAGCCGGCACTCTCAGATGACCCTGTCGTATCTGAAGACCCTGACATTTCCCAGGAGCCTTCGGCCGAGCCTCCTGCAGAGGTTACAATCAGCAATCTGAAGCTAAGGACCTGGCTGATAAACCATTTCGACGAGAACGGCGACGGAAAGCTGACTGAGGACGAACTGGAGAAGGTGACTTCCGTAACCCTCAGGGTGATAAATGGTTATGGCCGTTCCACGGGCGAGGGCATGGCCAATATCAACGAGCTTGCCCTGCTACCCAACCTCGAATATCTGGATGCCAGGGACAACAACCTCACCAAGGTGGACCTCGGCGGCTGCAGCAAGCTCAGGTATCTCGACCTTTCCTACAACAGGGTCAACAGCATAGTTTCCCTGCCCGCCACCCTGGAGTATCTGGACCTTTCGCACAACAACCTTTCGGAATTCGATTTCACCACCCTTCCCGCCCTCAAGTATCTTGACTGCGGAGAGAACAAGCTTTCCGTGGCTGACCTTTCCGCCTGCCCGGACCTTGAGTATCTCGGAGTCTATACCAATTCGCTGACAAGCCTTTCCATGCCGGACAAGGTGACTGAGCTCCAGTGCTATGACAACAGCCTTCCGGAACTGGTCCTTCCTCTTGGAATAGAGACGGTCAACTGCGCAGGCAATGCCATAAAGGCCCTGGACCTTGGCGGCAGGACATATCTCGAGACCCTTGTGTGCTCCTTCAACGGGCTTTCGTCCCTCGATGTTTCCGGCCACGACGGCCTTGTGAGCCTCTCCTGCGACAACAACGGCATGGCTTCGCTTTCCCTCGGTGGCTGCTCCTCCCTGCGTTACCTGGATTGCAGTTCCAACGACCTGACTTCCCTGGACCTTGGCGGCCTTGGCAGCCTTGAGGTTGCAGGCGCGGGCTTCAACAGCCTTTCCTCCGTCGCCCTCGGCGGCTGCGGCTCCTTGCGCGGCCTCTATCTGCAGGACAACGCCCTTGAAAAGATAGACCTTTCCGCATGCTCGGCACTGGAGAACCTCTACCTCCACCATAACTCATTGGAGAGCGTTTCCCTCTCCTCCAACCCCAGGCTCCGGGCCGTCCATCTGTCGGAAAACTCCCTGGCCGGAGTGCTGGACGTGAGCGGAAATCCTCTTCTGAAGGTGCTGTACACCCTTTCCAACCCTTCGCTGGAGAGCATAAAGGTGGCTGATCCGGATGCAGTTGATACCGCCTTCTGGCACAACGATACCCAAACAAAGATTTTATGATATGAAGAAGTTAGTCATTGCACTTGCAGCGGCACTCGTCTGCTGCGTCTCTTTCTCCCAGCACAGGATGAATCCCGAGGCGGTCGCACGCCTTAAGGAAGACCCCACCCGTGCCGGCGTGAACACCAATTCCTACGAGTTTCTCCCTATCCATGATACTCCGGCTCCTTCGGGCTTCAAGCCCTTCTATATCAGCCATTACGGCCGTCACGGCTCCCGTTCCGACTGGGGCCTCGGGGCTTATCGGAGGCTTGAGCAGTGCCTTGTCGAGGCAGGGGAGAAAGGTATCCTTACGGATGAGGGCAAGGCCCTTCTGGAAGAGACCCGCCTGGTGATAAAGTGCCATGACAACATGAACGGCAGGCTGACCCCTCTGGGCTTCGAGGAGCACAAGAAGATAGCTTCCCGCATGTACCACCGCTATCCCCGCGTGTTCAAGAAGGGCAGCAAGAAGATTCATGCCAATTCCAGCACCTCGCAGCGCTGCATAGTGAGCGGAGCAGGGTTCCTCGTGTCCCTGGCCGGCCTGGACAGCAAACTGGACATAAGCATGGACACGGGCGAGGAGATAATGGCCTGGATATCAAGCGATATGCCCAAGCAGGGATGGAAGGACAGCCAGCCTCTTCTGGATGCCCTCAGCGCTTCGTTCACGCCCGACACCCTCTTTGTCCGCAGCCATCTTTTCACCGACGAGCAGGCTTCCAGGAGCATAGCCCCTTCCGCCATGAGGCTGATGAACGACATCTATGCCGTCGGTCGTGTGGACGACCCCTTCGAACTGCACAGGAACATATTCCGCCACCTGCCCTTCGACGCATTGTACAAGTTCTGGGAGTGGTCCGGAGCGGAAATGTATATAAGGCAGTGCAACTCTGTGGAATTCGGTGACTTGCGCATGACTACCACTGTCCGTCTGGCCGACGATTTCATAAACAGGGCGGATGCTGCAATCAGCACCGGAGAGTATTGCGCCGACCTTCGTTTCGGCCACGATTACGGCCTGCTAGCCCTGGTGTCCTACTTCCGTCTGGCGGGGGTAGGCGACAGGCTGACCTTCGACGAGGCCTGCTATAAATGGCTGGGCGACAAGCTGATACCCTTCGCCTCCAACCTTCAGATGATATTCTATCGCAACCGTTCGGGAGAGGTGCTGGTGAAGTTCCTCTACAACGAGCAGGAGAACCTCATAACGGGACTCGAGCCCTACTCAGGACCCTATTATCGCTGGTCTGACTTCAAGGCCATGCTGGGAAGATAGTCATTTGAGATACTTCGTGGGGTCGAAGCCTGCAAGAGCCTCTTTGCGCTCGCGGCAGGTGGCGCACTCACCGCAATGGATTTCACCGCCCTCGTAGCAGGAATAGGTCTGGCCGAAAGGAACGCCGATTTCCTTGCCTATGAGGGCGATTTCCCTTTTGCTTATGTTGCAGAAAGGGGAGAGTATGCGTATGCCCTCGTAGGTGCCGCTGCTCACGGCGGCATCCATGGCCTGTATGAAGGCGGGACGGCAGTCGGGGTAGATGCTGTGGTCGCCGGAATGGTTGGCTATCAGCACGGTGTCCAGCCCCCGGCTCTCGGCTATTCCCGCTGCAACGGAGAGCATTATGCCGTTGCGGAAGGGGACTACGGTGCTCTTCATGTTGTCGCTGTCGTAGTCGTCGTGGGGGATGTCTCCGCCTCCGACAAGTATGCTGCTCTTGAAATACTTGCCTATGAAATCCAGGGGAATTACCAGATGGCTGATTCCGAGGGCCTTGCAATTGGCCTCGGCGCATCTGGTCTGCTGCTCGTCCTGCTTGGCTCCGTAAGTGAAGCTAAGGGCGAGGGCTATTTCGTCTTTATATTTGTACAGGAGGGTGGTGCTGTCCATGCCTCCGGAATATACAAGCAATGCTTTCATGATTTCATTTTTCTGCAAAAATAATCATTTTCCTTCTTTTCCTCTTTATATTTCCCCGTCTTTTGGTTATATTTGTAGCATACAAAGCACTATCGATGAAAAAAGACAACGAATTCGACGTTATTATTATCGGAGGCGGCATAACCGGGGCCGGAACTGCGAGGGATTGTGCCTTGCGCGGTCTCAAGGTGCTGCTTGTTGAGAGGCATGACATAGCCGACGGGGCGACCGGCCGCAACCATGGCCTGTTGCACAGCGGGGCCCGTTACGCGGTGACTGACAAGGAGTCGGCTACGGAATGCATAGAGGAGAACATGATACTCAAGAAGGTGGCCCGCCACTGCGTGGACGACACCTCCGGCTTCTTCATAACCCTTCCCGAAGACGACCTTGCGTACCAGGCCAAGTTCGTGGAGTCCTGCCTTGCCGCAGGCATAAAGGCCGAAATCCTGGACCCTGCCGAGGCGATTCGCCTCGAACCGTCGGTCAATCCCGCCATAATAGGCGCGGTGAGGGTGCCGGACGGTTCCGTGGACCCTTTCAGACTCTGTTCCTCCAATGTGGTCGATGCCAAGCTGCACGGAGCCAAGGTCTTGGTTTACACCGAGGTAACTTCATTCATCCGCCAGGGGGACACCATAAAGGGCGTGAAGGTTCTGGACCACAAGACAGGCCAGAGTGCCGAATACTATGCTCCGGTCACGGTCAATGCGGCCGGTATCTGGGGGCATGGAATAGCCGCCATGGCAGGAGTGAACGTAGGTATGTTCCCGGCCAAGGGCGCCCTGCTGATTTTTGCCCACAGGGTGAACGACATAGTCATAAACCGCTGCCGCAAGCCGGCCAATGCCGATATCCTCGTTCCCGGAGATACCGTCTGCGTAATAGGCACGACTTCCACCAAGGTTCCTTTCGAGGAGTGTGACAACATGCAGGTGACCCCCGACGAGGTGAACCTGCTGCTCTCCGAGGGTGCCAAGCTGGCTCCCTGCCTGAGTTCCACGAGGGTCCTGAGGGCGTACGCAGGCGTGCGTCCGCTGGTGTCCGCCGACAACGACCCCTCCGGACGAAGCATCAGCCGAGGCATAGTGCTGCTGGACCACGAGAGTAGGGACGGCCTTAAAGGATTCATTACGATAACTGGTGGAAAGCTTATGACATACAGGCTTATGGCCGAGCAGGCCGCGGACCTTGTCTGCCGTAAGCTGCATGTCTCCGCAGGCTGCATCACCAGGACTGTTCCTCTGCCCGGGTCGGAGAGCAAGAGCGTGGAAGAGGCTGCAAGGAAGATATGGGCTGTCCCGAATTCCATTCAGAAGGCGGCCACGGGGCGAATGGGCGACAACGTGAGCATGATAGACCTCGACGACGTATATTCCCAGAGCCTTGTCTGCGAATGCGAGCAGGTCTCCGTGGCCGAGGTGGATGCCGCCATACGGAACTTGGACGTACACAATCTCGTGGACATACGACGCCGCACCCGCGTCGGAATGGGCACCTGTCAGGGAGAGCTCTGCGGATGCCGTACGGCAGGCCTGCTGGCCAAGGCTCATGATTGCACGGCCAAGGCCAGGGAGGACCTCAAAGGGTTCATGCGCGAGCGCTGGAAGGGCATGTATCCCGTGGCATGGGGCGAAACGCTTCGCGAGAGCGAGTATTCCCAGTGGATTTATTCTGAAGTTTTGGGCTTGAATGATTGACAGTTATGCATTTTGACGACATTATTATAGGCGGCGGCCTGTCGGGACTCGTGTGCGGATTGCGCCTTCAGAGGGCGGGCCGCAGATGCGCCCTGGTATCGACGGGCCAGAACGCCATGCATTTTTCCTCGGGCTCTTTCGGCCTGCTCGGACGGCTTCCGGACGGAACGCCGGTTGAAGAACCTCTCAAGGCTATACCTTCTCTTCCCCAGGAGCATCCCTACAGCAAGATAGGGCAGCTCAGGATGAAAGAATACATGCATGCCGTGAAGCCTCTGTTCTCCTCCTGCGGAGTGCAGCTCTGCGGCGAGGAAGAGAAAAACAGCTACATGCTCAGCCCCACGGGCACGGTGAGGACGGCCTGGCTGGCCCTTTCCGATGTTTCCCTCTACGGTTCCATGGATTTCAGGCCGGGCGAGAAGGCCTTGATAGTCAACCTCAAGGGCTATCTCGATTTCAACACCCGCTTTATCGCAGAGGGTCTTGAGAAAAAGGGCATGAAGTGCCGCATAGAGGCCGTGGAACTTCCGGAAATGGAGAGGCTGAGGTCCAATCCCTCCGAAATGCGCTCGGTCAACATAGCCCGCGTGATGGACAAGCCTGACGTAGTCTCTTCCTTCGCCGCGGCTGTGCAGTCCCGCCTGGAGGACGAAGACACCGTCGTGCTGCCTTCCGTTTTCGGCCTTGGCAGCGGAGCCTCCATAGTGAGCCTTCGCGAGACCATTCCCGCCAATATCATTTTCGTCGGCACCATGCCTCCTTCTGTCCCCGGAATCCGTTCCCAGCTGCTGCTGAAAAAGGCTTTCGAGGCTGCCGGAGGCACTTATCTGGGGGGTGACAAGGTGACAGGTGCAAAAATGTCCGAAGGGCATGTGGAGAGCATTTTTACCGAGAATCTCGGAAATACCGTACGGCTCGAGGCCGACAACTACATCCTTGCCAGCGGAAGTTTCTTCAGCAGGGGATTGTGGGCTACTCCCGAAAAGGTCCTCGAACCGGTGTTCGGCCTTGACGTGTGTTCGGCCCCGAGCAGGATGGACTGGTATGAAAAGGATTTCTTCGCTACTCAGGAGTATATAGGTTTCGGCGTTGAAACTGACAAGTCCTTCCATCCGTCCATTTCCGGCCGTACCATTGACAATTTGTATGCGAGCGGTTCCGTCATAGGTGGCTGCAACACCCTCCGCCTCTCCTGCGGTGCAGGTGTGGCCATAATGACGGCTTTCGCGGTGTCAGACTATATAACAGGGAAGTGATATGCAGGAAAAAAATCTGAGCGTCAATAATTTCGAGCAGTGTATCAAGTGTACCATCTGCACTGTATATTGCCCTGTGGTGCAGGTCAATCCCTTGTATCCCGGTCCCAAGCAGGCCGGCCCCGACGGGGAGAGGTTCCGTCTTAAGGACCCTTTCTTCTACGATGAGAACCTGAAGTATTGCATGAACTGCAAGCGTTGCGAAAACGCCTGTCCTTCAGGTGTCAAGATAGCCGATATCATACACAGCGCCCGCCGCCGCTACTCTGCCGCGAGGCCTACCCTGCGCGACCGTATCCTCGCCGGTACGGACTTCATGGGCAAGATGGCCCGTCCCGTGGCCCCTATCGTCAACGCCGTAGTGCGCACTCCAGTTGCCAAGTCGGCCATGGACTCCGTGCTGAAGGTGGACAAGCACCGTACCTTCCCGGAGTACCGGATGAAAGGCTTCATCTCCTGGTTCAAGCGTAATGCTGCCCGCGAGCAGTCCGGGTACGAGAACCAGCTGCTGTTCTTCCACGGCTGTTCTACGGAGTTCCAGCATCCCGAGGTGGGCAAGGCCTTCGTGAAGGTCATGAACGCCCTTGGCTGGGGCGTGCAGCTTGCAGATGAGAAGTGCTGCGGAGTCGCCATGATATCCAACGGGCTGTGGAAACAGGCCGCCCGTCATGCCAGACATAATGTCAAAGTGCTTTCCAAGCCCGGGCTTCCCATCGTTGCCACCGCTTCAACCTGTACTTTCACTATGAGGGATGAATATCCTGATATACTTGGAGTTGACAACAGTGCAATCAGGGACAGCCTCACCCTTGTGGAGAAGTTCATCTACGAGCTTCTGGACGAGGGCAAGGTCAAGCTGGCATTCAAGCCCGACTACAAGGCCCGCGTGGCATACCACATACCCTGCCACATGGAAAAGCTCGGCTGGAGCATATTTACCCGCGCCTTGCTTGGCATGATACCCGGCCTGGACCTTACCGTGCTGGAGAGCGGCTGCTGCGGAATGGCAGGCACATACGGATTCAAGAAAGAGAACTACAATTATTCGCAGGCCATAGGAAAGCCTCTTTTCGACAAGATCAAGGCCATTTCTCCTGACTTCGTGACATCCGAGTGCGATACTTGCAAATGGCAGATAGAGATGTCCACGGGCGTAAAGGTGCTGAACCCCATACTCATTCTGGCTGATGCCCTCGACCTGGAGGCTACGGCACGGGCGAATGAAAAAAATCGTCCAAATGATTGACGTGTCAAAAAAAATTATTATATTTGGCTTGCATAAAGAGGAATAACATTTTAATAACAAATAGATTATGGATTACAAAATCATCGACATCCAGGGCGTAGGCAATGTTTACGCCGAGAAACTCATTGCCGCAGGCATCGAGACCATTGACCAGCTTCTTGAGAAGGGTGCAACTCCCAAGGGACGCAAAGAACTCGAAGAGGCTACAGGTATCACAGGCAAGCTCATTCTTACCTGGGTAAATCACGCAGACCTTTGCCGCATAAAGGGTGTTGGCCCTCAGTTCTCCGAACTTCTTGAGGCCGCGGGCGTTGATACCGTCAAGGAACTCAAGAACCGCAATGCCGCCAATCTCGCCAAGACCATGCTTGAGGTCAACGAGAAGGAGCATCGTACAAAGAGGGTCCCTACTGAGATCGAGCTCCAGAGGATGATAGACCAGGCTAAGGAACTCCCTGCAGTTATTACCTACTAGTGCAGCATTCCGAATTTTGTAAAAGGTTGGCCGGGGCTCCGGTCAGCCTTTTTCGTTTGATGAGCAGAGCATTTCTGCGAGCGTGAATTCAAGCTGTCATCTTGAGGGGTACTGAGACCACGATTGTGGCCGCTCAAAATATCGATTAACGATATTAACAAAAATGTTACAAGATTTAACATTTTTGTTACTTAAATTGATAGTCAATAAGTTGGACAATTGTGTCAAAAAATCGGTAATGATAGTGCTCTCGGAGGCTTACGAGGAGCTCCGGGAGCATTTTTGCCCTCCTTCCGAGAGGGTTGACTGCCGCGATGTCGAAGGCACGGTCTGCTATCTTGACCCCGAATCCGAGACTCTTCTGAGGGAGCGTCTCTCTCCGGTGCGCGGGGCCTTCCTCCGATGGATAGACAGCGGCGATTTCCACTACCTTTCCTATTTTGCATGCAGGCGTATAGGCCGGCCGTATGCCCTGGTTCTGCTGGACCACCATCCCGACATGCAGCCACCTGTGTTTCCGGGAGTGCTCAGCTGCGGAGGCTGGGTGAGGGCTCTGCTTGACGGCGACCCATATCTGCAAAAAGTGATGATAGTGGGCATAGCCCCGGGGCTTATGGAAGAAACCAAGGGGTACGGTGAGCGTGTCCAGGCTTGGCCCGAGGGGAGTTTCCCCCAGTCTTTTGCCACAGGGCTTCCTGTATTCCTGTCCATTGACAAGGATGTGCTGAACCGGGACTATGCCCGCACCGACTGGGACCAGGGGACAATGACCCTTGAAGAGATGGAGGCAGTTGTAAAGGCTGTTTTCGCCCGGAACAAGGTGCTTGGGACGGATATTTGCGGGGAACTGTGCCGCTCCAAGGGCGGCCGGGACGAAGATCTGGAAATCAACGCGTTCACGAACAATTGTCTTCTTAATCTTATCACAGCCGCATTTTGTGACAATTTGTAGTTTTTTATAAGGGAAATGTGCGAACCTGATTGTTTATTTGATACAAATGTTTTATCTTTGAACGTTTAATAAGACAAAAGGGATGCACTATATCTTATTGCCAGAGGACAGTTCAAGACGGCTTGTATTCTACCTTGCCATGGAGGAATACGTAGCCGCAAATCTGGGGCGGCTTCTTCCCAAAGGCACGGGGGAGGCTTTTTTTATGTGGCAGGTGCAGCCCACCGTGATTTTCGGCCGCAACCAGGTGATGGAGGCCGAAGTCAACTTGCCCTACTGCAAGGAGCACGGCATACAGCTTTACAGAAGAAAGAGCGGAGGCGGTTGCGTGTATGCTGACATGGGCAATATAATGCTCTCATATATAAGTACTTGCACGGACGTTTCATCTACTTTCGACGTCTTCCTGCAAAGGCTTGCCGACGCTCTGGCCGGCCTTGGGCTGGATGCCGGACGTTCCGGACGCAACGACGTGCTCGTGGCCGGGCGCAAGGTCTCCGGCAATGCATTTTTCCGACTTCCCTCGTCCAGCATAGTGCATGGAACCATGCTTTTCGATTCCGATTTCTCCTGTCTTGAAAAGGCCATAACCCCCTCGGCCGACAAGGTCCTGAGCAAGGGCGTGTCTTCGGTAAGGCAGAGGGTTACCAATGTAAAGGAAGAACTTCTGAAGGCAGGAAATGTCAGGTATTGCGATATAGATGCTTTCAAGAGTTACCTTCGCGAGAGTCTGTGCAGTGGCGACTCTCCTATATTGCTGGATAAAAGCCAAATATCTGAAATAGAAAAGATTGAGGAAGGCTATCTCAATCCCGACTTTATATCCGGCAGAAAGCATCTTTACACTGTTTTGCGAAGCGGCCGCACAAGGGCCGGCGGCATGGGAGTGCGTCTTGCAATGGACGGCGACCTGATAGAGTCCTTGTCCCTGGAAGGGGACTGCCTGCCTTTGTCAGAGGACATTGACGGCCTTCTGACCTCCCTTCTTGCAGGAAAGCGGCTGGACCAGGTGGAAGAAGCCCTTGCCTCTACCCGTATGGAAGACTTGATAATGGGGCTCGACACCCCTTCGTTCATAGATATTTTGAAAGGAAACTGATATGGAAGAAAACTTGAAAAAAACCTGTCTGTATGACAGCCACGTGGCTCTGGGAGCCAAGATGAGCCCTTTTGCCGGCTTTATGATGCCTATACAGTATAGCTCCATTACGGAGGAACATCTGGCAGTGCGCAACCGCACGGGCATGTTCGACGTGTCCCACATGGGCGAGGTGTTCGTGAGCGGCCCCGATGCTGAAATATTTGTAAACTACATATTTACGAATGAGATAAGGGGATTCGGGCCCGGCAAGGTGCTCTATGGCATGATGCTTTATCCCAACGGCGGAGTCGTAGATGACCTTCTGGTTTACAGGGAATTCACCCCCGGGCATTTCCTTCTTGTAATCAATGCCGCCAACATCGACAAGGACGTGGACTGGATCAGGCAGCAGGCCGGGAATTTCAACGTGGTGGTGGACAACCAGTCCGCAAAATGGGGCCAGATAGCCCTCCAGGGGCCCGAGGCCGAGAAAGTCATAGTGGACGTGCTGGGATTCTCCGAGGCTCCCTCGCTTTCTTTCTATACATATTATGAGTCCACATACAAGGGCGAGAGGATGATAGTGAGCCGCACCGGATACACTGGAGAGGACGGCTTCGAGATTTATACCTCCCTTGAAGGCACTGTGGAGCTTTGGAACAGGCTGCTTGACGCCGGTGTGGCGCCTTGCGGACTGGGATGCCGCGACACCCTGCGCTTCGAGGCCGGTCTTCCTCTGTACGGAGACGAGCTCAGCCCCGAAATAACCCCCGTGGAGGCAGGTCTGGGCATGTTCTGCAAGTATGACAAGGACTTCATCGGCAAGGATGCCCTGCTCAGGCAGAAGGCCGAAGGCACGCAGAAGAAACTGGTCGGAATAGAGATTCAAGACAAGGCCATTCCCCGTGCAGGATATCCTGTCGAACTCGAGGACGGCACCCAGGTCGGCGTGGTGACTACGGGTTATCATTCCATATCCCTGGACAAGAGCATCTGCTTCGCCCTGGTGCAGACGGCATATTCCGCACTCGGCACCGTCCTCAATATCCGCATCAGGAAGAAAGTCTTCCCCGGCGAAGTGGTCAAGAAGAGATTTTATCAGACGAATTACAAGAAATAACAAATTAAATATCAAAGATTATGAGCAAGGTAATTGAAGGATTGCTTTACAGCGAATCACATGAATGGGTAAAGGTTGAAGGCGACATCGCCACCATAGGTGTCAGCGATTTCGCTCAGAAAGAAATGGGCGACATCACCTATGTCGATGCACCCGAGGTTGACGACGAGGTCGAAGCAGGCGAGGAGTTCGGCGCACTCGAAAGCGTCAAGGCTTCCAGCGACCTGTTCAGCCCTGTCAGCGGAGTTGTCGTCGAGGTGAACGAGGCCCTTGAGGATGCTCCCGAACTAATCAACGAGGACGCATACGGCGCTTGGATAATCAAGGTCCGCATGAGCGACCCTTCCGAGCTTGAGTCCCTGATGGATGCAGCTGCATACAAAGGCATAACCGAATAGAATATGTCAGGATTCCCTTATTTCCCCCATACGGGTGAAGACCTGCGCCACATGCTTGACAAGGTCGGGGCCAAGACGCTCGAAGACCTGTACAGCGACGTGCCCGCGGAGTTCATCTACAAGGGTGATTACGACCTTCCCGATGCCAAGTCGGAGCAGGAGGTGAAGGAGGCCCTGGAGGCGCTTGCGGCCAGGAACTCCAGGCTCAAGATTTTTGTCGGAGCCGGCGCTTACGACCATTACACTCCTTCGGTAATTCCTTATATCACTTCGCGCAGCGAGTTCCTTACGGCATACACTCCCTACCAGGCCGAGATATCCCAGGGTACTCTGCGTTATATTTTTGAATATCAGAGCCTTATCTGCTCCTTGACCGGAATGGATGTCAGCAATGCATCCCTTTATGACGGCCCTACGGCGGCCGCGGAGGCGATGATGATGGCCATGAACAGCACCAAGAAAAAGTCCCGCGTGCTGCTTTCCTGCACCTTGCTTCCGCAGGTGCGTGAGGTCGTGCAGACCTATGCCCGCTTCCATGGAGTGACCCTCGGCTTCGTTCCCGAAAAGGACGGACAGACCTCTCTGGAGGCCCTGAAGGCAGAGCTTGAGAGCGACGACGTGGCCGGCCTGATAGTGCCTTCGGTCAACCGTTTCGGCATAATCGAGAATCTGGACGGATTCGCCGAGGCCCTGCACGCAAAGAAAGCCCTGACCATTGCGTATTGCGACCCTTCGGCCCTGGCCGTTGTCAAGACTCCCGGAGAATGGGATTTCGACATAGCAATAGGCGACGGGCAGTCCCTGGGCATTCCTCTGTGTTACGGCGGTCCTTACGTGGGCTTCATGGCCTGCCGCAAGGATTATGTCCGCAAGATGCCCGGCAGGATAGTCGGACAGACCACCGATGTTGACGGCAAACGCTGCTATGTGCTTACCCTGCAGGCCAGGGAGCAGCATATCCGCCGCGAAAAGGCTACCAGCAACATCTGCTCCAACGAGAGCCTGATGGCCTTGTATATAACTGTGTATATGTCGCTTATGGGTCCCGAAGGCCTTCGCCGCGTCAATGAACTCAGTTATGCAGGAGCCCATTATCTGCATGACAGGCTGCTTGAGACAGGATTGTTCGAGGAGGTTTATGACAAGCCTTTCCTCAAGGAATTCGTGCTCCGTCCCCTAGTGGATGCCGACAAGTTGCAGGATGCTCTCTGCAAGGCAGGATTCTTTGCCGCCCTCGGCACGGAGGAAGGCTATGTAAGTTTCTGCGTCACCGAAAGGCGCAGCAAGGAAGAAACGGATGCGCTGGTTGCAGCAGTTAAGGAGGCCGCCCTATGAAATATTACGATAAACTGATATTCGAACTCTCCAAACCCGGAAGGCAGGGCTGGTCCTTGCCCGAAAACAAGTTCGGAAGGGGGCTGGAAGAGCTTCCCGAAGCTCTCTGCAGAAAGACTCCCACGGGGCTCCCGGAGGTCAGCGAGCCCGATGTAGTACGCCATTATACCAACCTGTCGCAGATGAATTTCGGCGTGGATACAGGCTTCTATCCTCTTGGCAGCTGTACCATGAAGTACAATCCCAAGGTGAACGAGGACGTGGCCGCTCTGCCCGGATTCACGGGGCTGCACCCCCTGCAGAAAGGCGTTGACGGTGCCCGGGAGGTGATTTCATCCCTCGAGAAGTCCCTGTCCGCGATAACGGGCATGGCAGCATTCACCTTCGCCCCCTGCGCCGGAGCACACGGAGAACTCACGGGCCTGATGGTCATGCGTTCATACCATATAGGCAGGGGAGACCTCGGCAGGACCAAGATCATAGTCCCGGACAGCGCCCACGGTACCAATCCCGCAAGCGCCGCAGTTTGCGGACTGGAGGTGGTGACTGTGAAATCCAAACCTGACGGACTGGTTGATGTGGAGGACCTCAAGCCTCTGCTCGGCAGCGACATAGCAGGTATAATGATGACCAATCCCAACACCCTCGGACTCTTCGAGAAGGACATAAAGGAGATTGCAGAACTGGTACACGGCTGCGGCGGTCTTCTTTACTATGACGGAGCCAACATGAACCCTCTTCTCGGCGTGGTCCGTCCCGGCGACATGGGCTTCGACATCATGCACCTGAACCTGCACAAGACCTTCTCCACGCCTCATGGCGGCGGCGGTCCCGGCAGCGGTCCCGTAGGCGTGGCGGCCCATCTGGCCCATATACTTCCTACGCTGAGGGTTTCAGGATTCCACGGCAATTTCGGCGTGATGCTGAGGGCCTATGCCTACATTCTCATGCTCGGCAAGCAGAATGTGGCCCTCTCCGGCAAGTACGCCACCATATCGGCCAACTATATCAAGGAGTCCCTCAAGGACTGCTACAAGCTCCCCATCGGAAGGGTCTGCAAGCACGAATTCGTGTTCGACGGGCTTATCGACGACGGCTCCCGTGAAGGAGTCGAGGGAGCAACGACCCTGGATGTGGCCAAGCGTCTGCTGGACTTCGGTTTCCATGCTCCTACCATCTATTTCCCCTTGCTTTTCCATCAGGCATTGATGATAGAACCTACTGAAACCGAATCACTTGAGACCATTGACGCTTTCATAGAGGTCATGCGCAAGATTGCGGCAGAGGCGGCCCGGGACCCTTCGCTCCTCAAATCCGCTCCTCACTGCGCTCCGATACGCCGTCCGGATGAGACGACGGCCGCAAGGCAACCGATACTAAAATACTCTGACATATGCGCTTAGTGATTATCGGCGCCGGTCCCGGCGGATATGAAACGGCGGTAGAAGCAGCCAAGGCGGGGCTGGAGGTGACCATCATCTCCGACGGCCCCGTCGGCGGCACCTGCCTGAACGAGGGCTGTATCCCTACCAAGACGCTTTGCCACAGTGCGGAACTGATAGAGGCCGCAAAGAGTGCCGCCCAATATGGCGTGCAGGTCAATTTCGAAGGCCTGGACCTCTCCAAGGCCCTTTCCCGCAAGGACGAGGTGGTAGGGCAGCTGCGCTCCGGCGTGGAATTCCTGCTGAAAGGCAAGGGAATAAGCCTGGTTTACGGCAAGGCTTCGTTCAAGGACGCACATACCGTAGTGGTTGATTCTCAGGAGATTGAGGCCGACTATGTGATAATTGCCACAGGCTCCTCCTCCGCCTGCCTCCCCATTCCCGGCAAGGAATACACCGTGACTTCGACGCAGATGCTTTCTCCTGAGTCTGTTCCCCAGAGGCTCTGCATTATTGGCGCGGGAGTAATCGGGCTTGAATTTGCTTCGATTTACAACAGCTTCGGCTCGGAAGTAACCGTGCTGGAGTTCTGCAAGGAGATTCTGCCTCGCTTTGATGTGGATTTGGCCAAGAGATTGAAACAGAGCCTTTCCAAAAAGGGTATTTCAATAGAAACTTCAGCATGTGTGCAGTCGGTTTCCAAGACCGGTTCAGGATACGAAGTGACTTATCTCAAGAAGGAGAAGGAGTCCGTCGTAGAGGCTGACATGGTGCTGATGGCGGTAGGGCGCAGGCCCAATGTTTCAAGCGTGAACCTCGACGACATAGGCGTTGAATATACGCCCAAGGGCATCAAGGTAGGCTCCGACATGAGAACCAGCGTTCCTCATATCTTCGCTATCGGAGATGTAACCGGAGGCATAATGCTGGCCCACGCCGCTACCTTCCAGGGCAAGGTCGCTCTCGATGCCATACTCGCCGAGGCAGGTCTTCCTTGCGAGGCCCGCCATATCGACCTGTCCATAATTCCGGCCGCAGTCTTCACCAGCCCCGAGGCCGCCATGGTGGGCCTTACGGAAGAGGATTGCGAGGCCGGGGGCCTGGCAGTCAGGTGTCTCAAGTCCCGCTACCAGTCCAACGGAAAGGCCGTCAGCATGGGTCAGACCGACGGATTCTGCAAGATGATAATCTCGCAGGAGGACGGCCGGATTCTCGGGTGTCATATATTCGGGGCGCATAGTGCCGACCTGGTGCAGGAGCTTTCCGCTCTTATGGCGATGGGGGCCACCCTGGAGGATTTCAGAGGCATGGTCCATGCTCATCCGACCCTGTCTGAAGTTTTGCAAAGCATATCTTGACAAATAGTAATATGGAAGAACTCAAAAAACTGGCCGAAGCCTTTGAACTCGAAGGCAAAGTATTGGAAGTCAAGCCTTTAGGCAATGGACTTATCAATGATACTTACAAGGTCGTGACCGCCGCCGGGTCGCCCGACTATGTGCTGCAGCGCATCAACAATGCCATATTCAAGGATGTGGAACTGCTCCAGCATAACATAGAGGCCGTGACAGGCCATATAAGGGCCAAACTCGTCGCGGCGGGAGAGAAGGACCTGGACAGGAAGGTGCTGCGTTTCGTGAAGGTGAAAGGCGGAGACAAGACCTGGCTCCTTCAGGACGGCAAGTACTGGAGGGTGTCGGTGTTCATTCCCGATGCTTTCACATACGAGACCGTCAATCCTGAGTATTCCCGTTTTGCCGGAAAGGCTTTCGGCAACTTCGAGGCCCGGCTTTCTGACATAAAGGAAAGCCTCGGCGAGACCATTCCCGATTTCCATAACATGGAACTGAGGGCAAGGCAGCTTCGCGAGGCGGTGCAGAACGATGCTGCGGGCCGTCTTGCTGCCGATACGGGCGAGCTGAAGGCCATTCTCGAGGATATCGACAGGTATTGCGAACAGATGTGCAAGGCTGAAAGAATGTATCGCGAGGGCGTGCTTCCCAAACGTATCTGCCATTGCGATACCAAGGTCAACAACATGATGTTCGACGACAAAGGCGAGGTCCTCTGCGTCATTGACCTTGACACGGTGATGCCCAGTTTCGTGTTCTCGGATTTCGGAGATTTCCTGCGTACGGCGGCAAATACCCTGCCCGAGGACCATCCTGACTACAAGGGAGTCGATTTCCGCATGGACATTTTCAAGGCTTTCTCCGAGGGCTATATAGATGGCACCCGTTCCTTCCTGACCCCCGTGGAAAGGGAGAATCTGCCATACGCCGCATGTCTGTTCCCCTTCATGCAGGCAGTGCGTTTCTTCGCCGACTACATTAACGGAGACACCTATTACAAGATTGCCTATCCCGAGCACAACCTGGTGCGTACCCGCAACCAGATGGCCTTGTTCCACAGCGCCCTTTCAAAGGTGCCCGAGATGACCTCCTGGATAGCCTCCCTGTAGCTTTCAGATAAAGAATACAAAAGAGCCGGCCGCAAGGTCAGCTCTTTTTTAGTTCTGGTGGGGCCGTAAGCCGGTTTCTGTTTTTAAAACTGCCATTTATCTTCGCAACCTACCCCCCGGCCGGAGCGGGCAGCCCCGATACGCCGGTATATTTGGTTTTGCAGGCCCCGGTGCCGTACCCGCCATACATCGCTGCATGACATCGTGAGCTCTTGCCTCGCGTTTTCACCCTTGCCGCCGAAGCGGCGGTTGTTTTCTGTTACGGCCTTGCATAAGATTGCTCCCATCTGCGCTTTCCGCAGCGGGGCGCCCTTTCCTGTCCGGACTTTCCTCACCGCACCCTAAGGGCGGCGCGGCAGTTCGTCCCACCATTTGGACCGCAAAGTTACGAAAAAGTTTGTGCCCTGCCAAAAAAGTGGTAAATTTGCAGACGGTATGCGTAAAACTGCATTCATAATCATGCTCCTGACACTGCTTGTTTCCTGCGGGAATACGGGCAGCAAGTCCAAGCCTGCCGCCGAGCCTTCGACAAAGTCCGCCCAGGCAGCCGCCGTCGCTCCCAAGCCCGTGAGTTACAAGGTCAAGGTCGTTCGGGAATATCCCCACGACGAGACCTCCTATACCCAGGGCCTTTTCTTTTCCGGCGGGCAGATGTATGAAAGCACGGGCCTCTACGGGGAATCTACCTTCCGCAAGGTCAGCCTCGAAGACGGAGAGGCCCTCAAGAAACTGGATTTCAGCCGCAAATACTTCGTGGAAGGCTCCGTCATTCTGGGTGATGAACTCTTCATACTGACGTGGGAGAGCAAGGCCGCCTTTGTCTATGATGCCGCCACCCTGGAGTACAAGTCCACATGGTCATATCCCCGCGAGGGCTGGGGCCTTACCACGGACGGGGTTGACCTGATTGCCTCCGACGGCTCCTCCAGGCTGTTTTTCATGGATACCAGGTTCCAGGTCAAGAAGACTTTGGACGTTAGGATGAACGGCCGCAAGGTCAACAATCTAAATGAACTCGAGTATATAGACGGGCGCATCTGGGCCAATGTCTATCTTACTGATATAATTGTCATTATCAATCCCGGGACGGGCTATGTCGAGGGCGTGGTGGATTGCAGCGGATTGCTCCCGCAGAGCCTGCGAACTCCCGACACCGACGTGCTGAACGGGATTGCATTCAATGACGGAAAGATATACCTCACGGGCAAGCATTGGAAACGCCTGTACGAGGTGGATCTTATAAAGAAATAACAAGCGGGGGTACCGGCTTTGCCGCCGGTTGAGAAATACCCATTGAACCTGATGCGGTCAATACCGCCGTAGGGATGTCTTGAATCCACGCAAAGCGTGTACTCCCGCATAGACTGTGCATTATATGCGGGCATTTTTGTATCTGGCGCTTGTAGCGTCGCTTCAGGGCGGACCTTCCGGTCCCGACAAGATTGAGAAACTGGACAGCGTGGTGGTCTCCGCTTCAAGGGCGGGGGAGTACACTCCCGTGACATATACGAGCGTGGGCAGGGAGCAGCTGCAATCCGTCAATCCCATGAATTCCTTGCCCCAGGCCCTTGAGCTACAGCCCGGCGTGGTGGTCAGCAGCGAAGGCGGAACGGGACTTGGCTATACCAAGATGACGGTGCGAGGCTCCAAGGGCAGCCAGATCAACGTTACTCTCAACGGAATAACCCTCAATGACGGGGAATCCCAGGAGGTTTTCTGGGTGAACATACCCTCTCTTGCATCCATACTGTCCTCGGTGCAGGTGCAGAGGGGCCTTGGCACCACCGCAGGCGGCCCCGGTTCCTTCGGAGCCAGCATAAACATGAGCACCGCTTCGCCCGGCGGCAGTCCATCCGTCTATTCTTCAATCAGTTATGGCAGCTGGAACACCATGGTCCTCACGGCGGCCGGATCTACCGGGCTTCTCCCGAGCGGATTCTACATGAACGTGGCATGGACCATGAACGGCACGGAGGGCTATATACGTAACGGCTGGGTGGATGCGGCATCCATCTTTGCCAACGCCGGCTGGATGAAGGGCGACAATTCCGTAAGGCTCACATACCTTTTCGGGGAGCAGCACAGCGGCATCACCTGGACAGGCACTCCTCTGTCATACCTGGAGACGGACAGAAGATACAATCCCGAAGGCTTATATACTGACGATAAGGGAGTAACGAAGTATTACCGGAACCATTCCGACAACTATAGGCAGCAGCATCTGCAACTGAATTACACCCATCAGTTCAGTCCTTTCCTGGCCTGGGCTACTACGGTCAACTGGACGGGAGGATACGGGTACAATGAAAGGTTCAAGGCCAAAAAGAAATTCTCGGCATACGGTTTCCCCTCGGACTGGACCTTTGGCGGGGTGGGGGCCTCTGACAAAGGGGACGTGGTCTTCAGGAAAACCATGGACAACGGCCTCTGGGTGCTCTCCAGCGAACTGGTGTACAAATCCCCGGTGCTGTCGCTGACAGGCGGGGCCTATGCCTCTCGCTACAGCGGCGACCATTACGGGGAATTCATCTGGAGCAGCCTGCTCGGAGATTCCTTCGACTACAAGGCGCTGAACGCGGCGTCGCCCGCCAACAACTGGTACTTCAACAACGGCCGCAAATGGGACGTGAATGCATTCGCAAGGGGAGAATGGAGGATAACTCCCTGGCTGAATGCGTATTTGGACGTACAGTACCGCATGGTGACCCTTGACATGAAGGGCGTGGACGACGAGGACGACCTGTCCCTGGATTATTCCAAGGTCTGGCATTTCGTGAATCCCCATGCCGGGCTTTCCGCCATTTTCGGCGGCCATAAGGTCTATGCCAGCGTGGCCCTGGGGCACAGGGAGCCTTCTCGTGCCGATATAAAAGAGGTGGTGGAGAGCAACAATCTGGAAGGCGGCAGCAGGGAGCTCAGGCCGGAGAAGATGCTGGACACGGAAATAGGTTACTCGTGGACAGGCAGGATGCTTTCCGGCGGACTAAATCTATACGCCATGGAATACTGGGACATGCTTCTTGAGACAGGCGAACTGTCCCAGTCGGGCTATGCCATAAAGGACAATGTGGGGCGTAGCTACAGAAGGGGAGTGGAAGCGTATCTGGGCTTCACTCCATGGGACAATCTGACCCTGGGCGGCAATGTAGCCCTGAGTACCAACAAGATACTTGACTATACCCAGTATTGGGAGGAATATGACAACCTTGACGACTGGAATTACCTCGGGCAGGTCAGCACCCATTTCGACAAGGTGGACATGCTGATGTCTCCCTCGGTGACTGCGGCGGCCTATGCCCGGTGGACACCCTTCAAGCACCTTAGGGCAGGCTCGCTCAGGACCACGACCTTCGGCGCTGACTTCAAATATGTGGGCAAGCAGTATTGGGACAACACGGCAAGAGAGGAGCGCTGCATTCCCTCCTGGTACAGCCTCGATATTTCCGCCTCGCATGAGTTCAAGCTCCGCCATGGCTCGCTTGGAATTGCAGCCTACGTGAAGAATGTTCTTGGAAAGCTGTGGTATTCAGATGCTTGGGTGTACAGGGCCCACTTCGTGGAGGGTGATGTATGGTATCAGGAGGAAGGAGTTTTCCCTCAGGCTCCGACTAACTTTTTAGTGAAAATCTATTACAAATTGTAAAAAAATCGAAAAAAATTTTGGAAATATCATAAATGTGACTAAATTTGCATCGTTTTAATAAAACGATAAAGGAAAGACACATATTGCCGTGAGGCAAAAGAGATATTTTCTAACCATCAATAATTAATTCACCCATAATGGGAAACACGCTACTGACTAACCACAGGAAAGGCCCGCTGAGAAGCAGGCCTTTTTTGCATTCTATTTCGTCTCAAGCAGTCCGGGACGCAGGCGGCGGGTCCTTTCCAGGGCCTGTTCGTCCTGCCATTCGCGGATAAGGCGGGGATTGCCGCTCAGAAGCACCTCGGGCACCTTCCAGCCGTTGAATTCGGCAGGCCTCGTATAGACTGGAGGGGAGAGCAGGTTGTCCTGGAAACTGTCGCTCAGGGCGGAAGTCTCGTCCGTCAGGGCTCCGGGGAGCAGCCTCACTATGGCATCCGCAAGCAGGGCGGCCGGAATCTCGCCTCCGCTGACCACATAGTCTCCTACGGATATCTCCCTGGTAATCAGGTGTTCGCGTATCCTGTGGTCTATGCCCTTGTAGTGGCCGCAAAGCAGTATGATATTGCCTTTGAGAGACAGTTCGTTGGCAATGCCCTGGCTGAGCAGTTCGCCGTCTGGGGACAAGTAAATCACCTCGTCATAGTCCCTTTGGGCCTTCAGTTCCTCTATCATGCGGAATACGGGCTCGACCATCATCACCATTCCGGCATCGCCTCCGTAGCAGTAGTCATCTACGGTCAGACGCGGCCCGAGGCCGTATTTGCGGAGGTTGTGAATGTGTATTTCGACTATGCCTTTCTTGATGGCCCTGCCCACTATGGAGTGGCTCAGGGGACTTTCCAGCAATTCGGGTACGACGGTCAGTATGTCTATTCGCATAAATATATGTTTTGGTATGCAAAATTAATTAAAAAATACTTATATTTGCGTGTTTGTACAAACTTATTTATCAACGAAACACCATTTGTTATGAGTGAAGAAATCAATCCTGATGCAATCAAGGCATCAGATGTAGCCGCAGAGGAAATGCAGACCCCCGCTCCCAAGGAGGAGGTATCGCTGTCTGAAAAGGCCGGGGAAATTGTAGATAAAGCCGCTGAAAAGGTGGAAGACCTTGCCGCAGAGGCTGTCAATTACGGCGAGAAGACGCTCGCCGAGCTTACCGGCATGTTCGAAGGCTTGATGGAGGATGTGGACAGGCTCAAGAAGTCAAAGGAAGCCGAAGCCATCAAGGCGGCCTTCTACAA
>JAFVCK010000003.1 GCA_017479265.1 Bacteroidales bacterium
AGAGTTGTCAAAGCCCTAACGGGACCTCCAAAGAAAGAAAAAGGAAGAAAATCTTGCTTTATAAAGGGCTAAAATCACACCCTTTTCACACCCTTAAAAGAAATCAAGCACTTTCGGAATTCCGTAAGTGCTTGATTTTCAGTGGTCTGGATGACTGGACTTGAACCAGCGACCTCCTGGTCCCTAACCAGGTGCGCTACCAACTGCGCCACATCCAGTTCCTTCAAATGGGACTGCAAATTTAAGCAAGATTTCTGAAAAAGAAAAATTTATTTGAAGAAATTTGAAATTATTTCTAACTTTGCACCCGCAATTCGGGGTGTGGCGCAGTTGGCTAGCGCATCTGCTTTGGGAGCAGAGGGTCGTGTGTTCGAGTCACATCACCCCGACAATTTAGAAGCTGTTTTGAAATGGTTGCCGAAATTTAATATGAGCCATTTTTGAGTCAGCTTCAAATCCGAAGAGGGCGCGAAGCAGTAGCTTCCTAACCGATGAGGATGAAGAAGATGGCCGAAAAGGGCCATAGAAAATGAGAGCAATTATTTCAAAACAGCTTCTCAGGAATATTTTCTCGGATACCGCAGCAGAATCGAGGCTGCGGAGAATACCACAAGAGCGAGCGGATAATAGAGGTACCCGGTGATGGAGAATGCCGAGACCCCGGCCAGTCCGGAGGCCATGAGCATTTGCGCACCGTAGGGTATGACGCACTGGACAATGCAGGAGAAGGTGTCCAGAATGCTGGCGACCTTGCGGGGGTCCAGGCCGAAGCGGTCGCAGATTTCCTTGGCCATGGCTCCGGTGGAGATTATGGCGACGGTGTTGTTGGCCGTGCAGAAATTCGCCAGGCTCACAAGGGCGGCGATGCCTGCCTCCGCTCCGCGCTTTCCCTTGATGCCGTGCGTCAGGCCCCTCATCAGGAAATCCAGCCCTCCGCCATACCTTATTATTTCCAGCATGCCTCCGGCGAGCATGGTCACTATGATAAGGTCACCCATGGAGGCTATGCCTGAGCCTATCGCGCCCATGAACTCTATCCAGGTGAAACATCCTGTGCTGAAGCCGATTACGGCATTGACGAGTATTCCGAGAGCCAGTACGGCCAGCACGTTCATTCCGCACACGGACAGGACTATGACCAGAAGATAGGGCATCACCCTGAGGAAACTGACCTCCCCGATATTCGGAGCCACGGCCATTTCGCTGCCGAGGAAAATATACAGGGCCAGAACCGCCAGGGCGGCAGGACCGGCTATCCAGACATTGGCCTTGAACTTGTCCGACATGGAGCAGCCCAGAAGTTTGGTGGAGGCTATGGTCGTATCCGAAATGAAGGAAAGGTTGTCCCCGAAGAAGGCTCCTCCCACGATAACGGCCGTCACCATGGCAGTCTCCATGCCGCTGCTCGCAGCCAGTCCCGCCGCTATCGGCACGAGCGCCACTATGGTGCCCACGCTGCTGCCCACGGCCATGGACACTATGCAGGAAGCGATGAAAAGACCGGCCAGCAGCATGTTGCCCGGCATGACGCGGAGGGTAAGGTTGACGCAGGCATCTATTGCTCCGATTTCCTTGGCCGTAGAGGCGAAAGCCCCCGCCAGCACGAAAATCCACAGCATCAGAAGCACCGTCTTGTTGCCCGCTCCCTCGGAGAAAATGGCAATGCGGTCTTGCAGCTTCCCTCCCCTGCAAATGATTATGGCATAGACGGATGAGAGCAGGAACGCCGCCGAAACGGGGACCTTGTAGAAGTCCCCGGCAACTATGGAAGAAACAAGGTAGGTCACAAGGAAGACCAGCAGGGGGCTCAGGGCCAGCAGACCGCCCGCATGGGTGGAATTCCCGCCGTCTCCCAGAAATTTGCGCCTTATCTCTTCGAGGTATTTGCCCGATTGCAACGCCATATCGCTTGCAAAGGTAAGCATTTTCTTTTATCTTTGCGGAAACGAGTGTCAAAATGGACAAGAAGATTTATCTTGCAGGCGGGTGCTTCTGGGGCGTGGAACATTTCTTTGGCGGCGTGGACGGAGTGCTCAGTGCCATAAGCGGTTACGCCAACGGCAACATTGCCGCTCCCAGTTACGAGCAGGTCTATACGGACAAGACGGGTTTTGCCGAGACCGTGGAAGTGACTTACGACCCCTCCAGAATCAGCCTCAGGGAATTGCTGGAACTGTATTTCTGCATCATAGACCCCCTAAGCGTGAACAAGCAGGGCCATGACGAAGGGACCCGTTATCGCACAGGCATTTACTGGTGCGACGAAGAAGATGCACAGGCAGTCGGGCAGGTATTTGAAGGGCAGCAGCGCAAGGCCGGAAAGCCCCTTGCCGTCGAAACAGGGCCGCTGAGGAATTTCTACAAGGCGGAGGAATACCATCAGGAATATCTGGACAAGAATCCCGCCGGATACTGCCACCTGCCTCTCAAGACATTCAGGTATCTGCGTGCATATCAGGACCTTGCGAATCTGCTGGAAGGAGAGGACGACATGGTCGCGAAAATGGCGGAGACATCTTCCGTCATTCACGCCCGCATGCGCTTTTTCTGGACAGGATTCTATATTGTCCGGGGAGACGTTCTGGTGCTGGGGCCCTTCCAGGGCACTCCGGCCTGCCTGCGCATAGGATATGGCAAGGGGGTATGCGGCACCGCCTGGAAGGAAGACAGGACGGTGATAGTGCCTGACGTAGAGGAGTTTCCGGGCCATATAGCATGCAGCAGCGAATCCCGCTCCGAGATAGTGCTCCCCCTGCGGAAGGACGGCAAGGTCACTGCGGTGCTTGACATAGACAGCGACAGCCCCGCCACTTTCGACAGCACGGATGCCCTCTGGCTGGAAAAGATGCTCTCGCTATTATAAAATATTTAACGTTTTATTACGACTTACGGATTTTTTTCTTACTTTTGTGGATATATTAGGAAATTTATATTAATAATTAATAACAGATGAAACCTAAATTCTTGTCAATCGGCATTGCCGCCGCATTCCTGCTCCTTTTTGCAACGGCGGCTCCTGCACAAAACAAGTTCGCGCTCAAGACCAATCTTTTGCACGACGCTACGGCTACCATCGACCTGGGTCTCGAATTCGCATTCGCCCCCAGATGGACGGCAGAAATCTCCGGAAGTTTCCATCCCAAGGCATTCGATGTCTTCGGCGACATGAAACTCCAGCACATGTACGCACAGCCTGAGGTCAAGTACTGGTTCTGCGAGAGTTTCCACGGAGCTTTCATAGGACTGCATGCCATGGTCGGCCGCTTCACCGTAGGCTGCTTCCCCCTGGACCTGTCCGACAAGTTCCCCAACGGAGTGAATTTCAAGAACTTCGGCCTTGACGGCAGATTCTCCATCGGCGGCGGCCTCAACGTAGGTTACGCCCTGATGCTCGGCCGCCATTGGAACCTCGAGTTTGAACTCGGCCTCGGATACCTCTATGCAAGGGGCGACGAGTATGAGCTCACGGCCAACGCTGACGGCACCCATACCTTCAATCCGAGCGACGCTACATGGAAGGCCGCGAACAAGCCTACATACGAGAATTACCACTACGACTACGTAGGTCCCACCAATCTGGCAATCAGCCTGGTTTACATTTTCTAAAATCGCAGCCTTATGAAAAAGACAATACTTTCAGTTATCGCTGTAGCATTCTCAGCCATAGCACTTTATGCGCAGTCAGACAAGGCGGTCAACGTCAGCGCAGTCACACTTGAAAGGGGTGCGGAAGGACTGACCGTATCCATGAAGGTGGACCTCGGCGGCGTAAAGCCTTATGCCAACAAGGCAGTCACCCTCACTCCCGTCCTGTTCAACGGCGAGGTCGAGAAGACCCTCAAGCCCATAGCGGTCTATAGCCGCGGCCGCTACCTTTCCGTAGCCCGCGACGCCCGCTCCGCAGAGCCTTTCGGCCAGGACGAATACATGTACCTCAAGAAGAACGCCCCTTCTCCCCTGCACTACACCGACACGGTTGAATATGAAAGCTGGATGGACGGTTCCCAGCTCCGCATCGACGCAGTCGAGGTGGGCTGCTGCGGCAAGAAAGGCTCCGTCATTGCAGGCAATGTCATTGGAGAATATGTCGAGCCCGAGCCCGAAATCATAGAGTTCATTCCCAATTATATCTATGTACAGCCCGATGCCGACGTGAAGGCCAAGGAAAGGTCCATTTCCGGCGAGGCATTCGTTATCTTCAAGACCGGCAAGACCAACCTCGATCCCGCTTTCCAGAACAACGAGTCCGAACTTGCCAAGATTCGCGCCACCATCGATTCGGTGCGCAACGACAACGACATCACCATCACCCAGATAGTGCTGAGGGGATATTCCTCGCCCGACGGCAGCTACAAGAACAACGAGAAGTTCGCCAAGGCTAGGACCGAGGCCCTCAAGGATTATGTCAGCGGACTGTATCCTTTCCCCGAGGACGTATGGGTGACAGAGTCGGTGGCTGAGAACTGGGAAGGCCTCCGCAAGGCTGTGGAAGAGAGCGATGCACTCGGCTCCAAGGACAAGATTCTGGCCGTTATCGACGGCGACCTTGCTCCCGACAAGAAGGAAGCCAAGCTCAAGAGCTCTTTCCCCAAGGACTATAAGTACCTGCTGAACAACGTGTTCCCTACCCTGCGCCGTACAGACTACAAGGTCAGCTACACCGTGCGCAGCTACTCCACGGTCGAGGAAGTACGCGAGATTCTCGCCACCCGTCCCTGGAACCTCAGCATAGAGGAATTCTTCCTCGCTTCCCAGGGCATGGAGCCCGGTACTCCCGAGTTCAACAACGTGTTCGCGACGGCCGCGAGGGTCTATCCTTTCGACGAGGTGGCCAATATCAACGCAGCCAACGCCTTCATGTCCGCAGGTGACCTCGACAGGGCCCAGAAGTATCTCAACCGCACAGGAGACAGCGCAGTGGCACGCTACACCAAGGGTGTATTCCACGCTCTGGACGGAGATTTCGAGAAGGCTCTCGAGCTGTTCAGCGGAGCAGAGAAAGACGGTCTGGGCGAGGCTTCGCAGGCCAAGGCTCTGACCCAGCTTATAATCGACCAGCGCAAATCTCTGGAAAAATAAATGATAGTGAAAATCGCGGATGGTTATGTCCGCGATTTTTGTTATCTTTGCGCCGCATTAGCGAAATTTAACTTTATTTTTTAAGATAATGAGAATAATTCAAGTGACAGGAAGGGAAATCCTCGACTCAAGAGGCAACCCTACAATCGAGGCTGAAGTAGTCCTCGAAAGCGGTGCCGTAGGTACTGCTGCAGTGCCTTCAGGCGCATCAACCGGTGAAAACGAAGCTCTCGAGCTCCGCGACGGAGACCCCAAGCGTTATGGCGGAAAGGGCGTTCTCAAGGCAGTGGCCAACATCAACGACAAGATTGCTCCCGCAATCATTGGCTATAGCGCATTCGACCAGAGGACTATCGACAGGATTATGATAGACCTCGACGGCACCCCTACCAAGAGCAACCTCGGTGCAAATGCCATCCTCGGCGTTTCCCTCGCAGTTGCAAAGGCAGCAGCCGAAGCTCTCGGCATGCCTCTGTACAGGTATCTCGGCGGCACCAACGCCTATGTTCTCCCTGTCCCTATGATGAATATCATCAACGGCGGAGCACACTCCGACGCCCCTATCGCATTCCAGGAGTTCATGATTCGTCCCGTCGGCGCTACCTCCGAGGCTGAGGCCGTGCGTATCGGCGCAGAAGTGTTCCACGCTCTCCAGAAGGTGCTCAAGGGCCGCGGCCTCAGCACTGCAGTGGGTGACGAAGGCGGTTTCGCTCCTTCACTCAACGGCATCGACGACGCTCTTGACTGCATCATCGCAGCCATAAAGAACGCCGGCTACGTGCCCGGAAAGGATGTCAACATCGCCATGGACTGCGCAGCTTCCGAGTTCTGCTTCAAGGAGGGTGACACCTTCTACTATGACTACAAGCAGCTCAAGGACGGCAAGAAGAAGGATCCTAAGGGCAAGAGGCTCAGCACCGAGCAGCAGATCAAATACCTTGAGAAACTCATCACCAAGTATCCTATCGACTCCATTGAGGACGGCCTCAGC
>JAFVCK010000032.1 GCA_017479265.1 Bacteroidales bacterium
ACACGCTCCAGGGGTGGCCGCGCGGCCAGGGGCGGGACGCCCCTATGAGCGCAATATATATCCACAGTTTACACCGTTGAATCGAAGTGATGACCTATAAGCCAACTTTTTTCCAAACCATTTGGAAAATCCATAAGAATAGTTACCAAAAACTATCAATAATTCAAAACAGAGGACAAATATCGCTAAAATTGTGTAACTTTGTGCGCTTAAAGACAGATAATATGGCAGAAAAAGTGATACTTACGGGCGACCGCCCGACAGGAAGGCTCCATATAGGGCATTATGTGGGTTCTCTCCGCAGGAGAGTTCAGCTCCAGAACGAGGGAGGATACAAGGACATGTTCGTGTTCATCGCTGATGCCCAGGCACTTACGGATAATTTCGACAATCCCGAGAAGGTCCGCCAGAATATAATAGAGGTGGCCCTCGACTATCTGGCCTGCGGGCTGGACCCTTCCAAGGTCACCATTTTCGTGCAGAGCGCCATTCCAGAGCTGGCCGAACTGAGTTTCTATTTCATGAACCTCGTTACCGTGGCCCGTCTGCAGAGGAACCCTACCGTCAAGACAGAAATCAAGATGCGCGGATTCGGCGCGGAGGGCGAGGATGCGGTATTCGGCAGCGGACTGCCCGTCGGCTTCTTCACATATCCCATATCCCAGGCTGCGGACATCACCCTTTTCAAGGCCACGACGGTCCCCGTGGGCGCGGACCAGAAGCCCATGCTCGAGCAGACGGTGGAGATAGTGCGCAAGTTCAATTCAATCTATGGCGACACCCTCGTGGAGCCTGAAATCGTGCTGCCGGAAAATGCTGCCAGCCAGAGACTTCCGGGCACGGACGGCAAGGCCAAGATGAGCAAGTCCCTGGGCAACTGCATATACCTTGGAGAGAGCGCGGAGGAAATGCACAAGAAGGTCATGTCCATGTACACCGACCCCCTGCATGTAAACCTTTCCGACCCCGGTCATCTCGAGGGCAATGCCGTGTTCACCTATCTGGACGCTTTCTGCAAGGACGGGCATTTCGCCGAGTTCTGGCCCGACTACGCCAACCTTGACGAGCTCAAGGATCACTATACCAGGGGAGGCCTCGGGGATGTCAAGTGCAAGAAATTCCTGGAGAAGGTGCTGAACAGCGAACTGGAGCCCATCAGGGCGAGGCGCAAGGAGTTCGAAAAGGACATTCCTTCAGTTTTCGCCATGCTGCAGGAGGGTACGGCCAAGGCCCGCGAGACAGCGGCCCGTACTATGGACGAGGTACGCAGCGCCATGAGAATCAATTATTTCTCCGACAAGGCCCTGATTGAGGAGCAGGCCCGCAAGTATTCCCTATGACCCTCGAGGAACTGCTCTCCCGTCATGGGATTCGTCCCACGCCCAACCGCCTCCTGGTGGCCAGGGCGCTGGAAGAGAGCGGCCGTCCCGTGTCTATGTCGGAGCTTGAGACTGCCATAGACAGCATAGACAAGTCAGGCATATTCCGTACCCTCGTGCTGTTCCGGGACAAGCATCTTGTGCATGTCCTCGAAGACGGGGGAGACGGAGCCCGCTACGAACTGTGCCATAGCCACGACAGCGAGCATGACGATGACCTGCATGTGCATTTCTACTGCGAAAAATGCCGCAAGACCTTCTGCCTGGAGGATATTCATATCCCCCGGGTGAGTCTTCCGCAGGGCTGGTCAGCCCACACCGTAAATTACATGATTAAGGGCGTATGCCCTTCTTGCTCAAGAGCTTAGATATCTTTCAGACAGGGTCTCCATATCAGATGAAGTAATGCCGAGGCACTCCTTCAAGTATTGTTTGAGCGAGCCCCATCTTTTGTCTATAAGGTCCAGCGTGTTGCAGAAATTGCGGGTGCTCACTCCCATGAAGGCCCGCACTACATCCATTTCGTCATCCCCGCCTCCAAGGTCTTCTATCTCCTTGCACAGGCGGTTCACAAGCGGGGCATAGACTATGTTGGAGTTGTCGAAATCCTGCACTATGGTATCCCTGTCGGCCCCGAGGGCTCCGAGTATGAATGCCGCCCCTATTCCTGTGCGGTCCTTGCCCTGGGAGCAGTGCCACAGGACGGCTCCCTCGGCCGTGTCCACTATCATGTTCATGAAGGCGGCGTACTGGAGCTGGGAGAATTCGCTGAGGACCAGGGAAGGGTACAATTCCCTGGCCTTTTTCTTGAAAAGGTCGTTGAATGACAGGCGCACTATCTGCGAGGGGAGGTCCAGCCATGTCTGGGCGGGAACGGCCTCTCCGCTGCGTTTTTCGGCCTCCTGGTCCAGGGTAGGGAGCAGAACGTGTTCGGCTCCGGGGATATCCCTGTCGGGCAGCGATTCGAACTCCGACATGGTCCGGAAATCGAAAATCTTGCGCAGATTATATACTTCCTTCAGCACGCGGACATCCTCGTCCGTGGCCTCGCCAAGATGGGCCGAACGAAGGAGAAGGCGCTCTCCCACCTTCTTTCCTGCGACCGGCAGTCCTCCGAGGTCACGGAAGTTGATTATTCCCTGGAATGTCCCGCTATTCAAAAGAAAAAAGATTGATAAAGCCTGTCATCATGAACACCTTGCGGATATCGTCGGAGATGCCCTTCACCACAATCTTGCCGCCCTTTGCTCCGGCTTCCTTGCGGAGCATGAGGAAAATGCGGAGACCGGAACTGCTGATATATTCAAGGTCCGTGCAGTCGATGGTCAAAGTCTTGTCAGCCTTGGGGAGAAGGTTCTCTTCAAGAGTCTTTTGGACATCGAGCGAGGCTGCCGTGTCCAGTCTGCCTTTGAGAAAGGCCGTTGTGTCTTTAATTTCAACAGTCATGTCTATATTATATTTTTTTTGTCATCGAAAGTATGTTCTTGCCGTCCGTGCGCTTGTATGTCACGCTGTCCATGATGGTGCGCACCATGTAGATTCCGAGTCCGCCTATTCCTCTTTCTTCGGCTCCCAGCGTGAGGTCGGGATCCGGTACGAGGGTAGGGTCGAAAGGAATTCCGTTGTCGCTGATTATGAAATCAAGCCTTCCGGTACGGATTATGGCCTCTATTTCAACGAGTCCGTGGGAACCCTCCGGATATGCGTACATGATGACGTTGGACACGGCCTCCTCGAGCGCGAGGTTCAGGCTTATGGACATGGACTGGTCGAGCTTGGCCTCTTCCGCCACGAGTTCTATGAAGCCGGCCAGCTGGGGTATCTGCCTGATGTCGTTGTGTAGTATCAGATGCCTCTCGGTCGTCAGGGAAGGCTCGGGGTTGGTGTACCTTATGGCAAGTATGGTCCTGTCATCGCTCTGGGGGGCTTCCCCGGAGAACAGGCTTACGTCGTCGATTACATTCACGGTTTCTTCCTTTGCGGAAGAAGATGAGGCCTTGAGTGCCTTCAGGAGGCGTTTTTCACCATAGAGCTTGGCCTGCATGTTCTCGGCCTCGGTGACACCGTCGGTGTACAGGAAGAGGCTGTCGCCGACACGGAGGTCGAACTCCTGCTCGGTGAAATCCATGTCCTTGTCTATGCCTATGGGGACGTTGGCCTCGACGCTCAGGAAGTCGCAGATGCCTTCGGAAGGCCTTATTATGACGGGAGCGTTATGTCCGGCATTGCAATAACGGACATGTCCGTTGCGCAGGTCCAGGATACCTGCGAGGAAGGTGACGAACATATTGTTTTCGTTCATCTCGGACATGGAGGTATTGAGTGTGGTCACTATCTTCTGGGGACTGTTCTCGTGCGAGGATATGGTGCGGAACAGGCTCCTTGTAACGGCCATCACCAGCGAGGCGGGTACGCCCTTGCCGCTCACGTCTCCTATGCAGAATATCAGCTTTTCGTCCTTGATATAGAAGTCATAGAGGTCGCCGCCGACTTCCTTCGCGGGGACTATGGAGGCGAACATGTCTATGTCGTCACGCTCGGGGAAGGGAGGGAAGGTCTTGGGAATCATGGCCATCTGAATGCTGTGGGCTATCTGCAGCTCGCCTTCCATCTTCTGCATGGACATGGTCATGGTGCCAAGTTCCTTCATGCTCTTTACGGCACGGACCATAAGGAAAATGACCAGCGCAAGTCCTATTACCAGCAGGATGATGAAGCCGATTCCGGCCCTGTGGTCGGAAGATTCGCGCATTATGTAGAAATACTGCATCAATCCGCAGCCTTCAAGTACTATCGCGGTGACTACGACTACAATCAGGCTGAGCCTTACCTTAAGGACGGTGCGCAGCCTCTCGAACGGGTTCTTTTTTTCTTTTGTCATGCTAATATGGTATCAAGGGCCGCACGGAATTCTGCCATGGGACGCAGACTGTCGCGCTCCACGACGAGTGTCTTTATTCCGGCGTATGGCCGTATAAGTTCATTTATGTCTGAAAGGGGCCTGTCCTGCCCGAAATAGGCGGGAGCGAAACATTCCCAGAACCTGACGGCGGTCTCGGGCTCCATGTGGTAGGTGTCCCTTAAGACGGAATCTTCGTTCAGAATGCAGCAGAGATAAATCATGCCTATGTCGAAGAGATTGTATCCATAGCAGAAATCGCCGAGGTCAATGAAATAGCGCTTGCCTTCAGGCGTGAAGATTATGTTGCCGAACTGCAGGTCTCCGTGTATGGCGGTATCGTCATCGGGTGCGTCGGAAATGAAACGGGCGATCTTGTCCTTCTGCGCCGTGGTGAAGAAAGGATTGTCTTCCAGAAGTTTATAATACCTGTCCTTGACATTTTCAAATGCCGTGACATCTACGTGGGTGGAATGCAGTATCTTGCACATCCCGGCAAATTCCCCGGCGTACCTGGCAACGTCCCCGGGGTTATCCCCGCAAGCCCTGGCGTATGACTTCTTGTCTTTGATTTTGTGGAAGAGAATGCCGTAGCGCCCGTCGGGGGTGACTACGTATTCTCCGGGCTCCGGCGAAGGAATGCCCAGAGAGTAAACTTTCTTTGCCAGTATAAGTTCGCTCAGCGGCTGCTCTATCTTGCCTTGGAAATAGAGCTTGAGCATGATGGAAGGGTCGGTCTTGTGGTCATAGCTCTCGCCGTTGTACCCGCCGCCGGTGAGGACGAAATCGTCCAGGGAAATCAGTTTGGCCTCCATGTCAGAATACCTGGTTTATAAGTGATTCGAATTCCTTGAATGCAAAGGTTCCGGACAGTTCGCGAAGGGAGTCTGCCAGTCCTCTGTAGTGCCATTCATGCTCGGATTTGTCCTTGACGTGGAATATGCTCCAGACTTGGTCGCCTTTCAGGGCATAGTCCCTGGCGATGGCCCTCATGTTGGAGAGCTTGTCTCCGAGGGCAACCATCTTCGCCTCCCTCGGGGCCGCCGCCAGACGGCTGATTGCGGCCTGCTTGCGGTCGTGCCAGCTGTCTTCCTCGCTGATTCCGGGGGTGAACTTGTCGCTCTCTGCTTCTACAAGCGAGGCTATCCTGTCCCCGAACTCACGCCTGAGATCCTCTACGCTTATGTCCGTATCCTCCACTACGTCATGCAGGGCGGCCGCGGCGAGCAGTTCCTGGTCCGGGGTCATGGTGGCCACTATCTCCATGGCCTCCATCGTATGTACTATATAGGGGAATCCCTTTCCACGGCGCTCGGTGCCGGAATGTGCCTTTACGGCAAATATGATAGCCTTGTCCAAAAGGCTGGTGTCCAGAGGTTTGTTTGCCATTTTCTATTGCTTTTGCTGGTTCATGAATGGAAGGTCCTTGGCCTGTTCCACGAGGAATTCGGCCATCTGTTCGTTGCTCTCCGAAGGACCGTTCAGGGTGTCAAGCATGAACTTGACCCCGAACTTGCCCGCTCCTGAAAGAAGTATGTGGGCGAGGCAGATGTTCTGGGGCCCTATGGAAGATGAAATGATATCTATGTCGGAGAGACCTATCTGGTAGCGTGCAATCTGGTACGAGGCTTCCGAGAGGTCCTTGCGTATCTTGTCCACATCGCCCAGGGTCTTGCACTGGAAGGCCTTGAACATGGTAAGGAAGTTCATCAAGGGGACTTCCATTATCTCGGCCTGGTTGATGGCCGCTATTCTGTGGTTGAGCTTGTCGAAAGGCTTGATTTCCAGGTAGCTGCGGAAAGTATCTCCGTCCAGGGGCACCTCGGAGAGGTTGCCCGAGGCGACCAGTGCCTGCACGTTCCTGCGGTAGTCGTTGATTTCGGTGCGAAGGCGGCTGAATTCGTCATCCACCAGCTCCAGTATTCCCGCCAGGCGGCTCAGCTGCCTCATGTAGCTGGACGGGACCTCGACTCCGGATTTGTATCCTGTGTCGTGGTTCATGTTGGCCCAGGCGTGCTGGAGCAGGGTGCGCATCTGCACCTCGAAGCGTATCTTGTTGATTATCTTGTATTCGGGATTGTTGTACAGCTTCTCCGGAATCCTGCATATATAGTGCAGGGAAAGATAGCCGAAACTGTCTGTCTCATGAGCCTTGCGCTTGTCCACGGAGTTGGCCCAGTCAATCTCGAAATACCGCTCCATCATGGAGGCAACCTTGTCCACGTCGTCAGAGTAGAAGGTGATGATTCTCAGGCCTATGATGTCGGTGATGTCGAAAATGCCGGCATATTTTCCGCCCTTCTTTTCCAGCTTGCCTGCCAGGGAAGCTTCCGTCTTGACCCTGCTTTCTACGGCGGCGGTCATGATGCCCGCGCCGGAGAGTAGTTCCTTGAGTTTGGATGCGAGTCCTTCCGTCATCTGCTTGAAAACGGGGAGGTTCTCCCTGTACTGCGACAGCAGGTCCTGGGAGTGGGCATCCGGTTTGTATGTATTTTCCTCCATCAATTATTTTTCTAATTCTTGAGTCCACTTTAAAAAGTCAACGCCCCCTCACCACGCATTGACCTCCTGCTGAGGGGTGATGGCAGGAGTGCGAAAAAAGTTGCAGATGAAGTAAGATATTTTTGCATAATTAATTGATTTTTATTAACTTGCATACATATTAGAAAGCGAGTTACCATGTTCAGAGAGACCGATACGAACACCCAAATGTCCTTGTTTGACAACCCTGCCGATCTGATGGGGAAGCGGGCTGTGAAGAAGTACGAAGACCCGAAGGCCTGGTTCAACCAGTTCTATGAGCTGGTCACGTCCCAGATAGACGAGTCCGTCTTCAAGCCGCTGTTCAAGGAGGGCAATATGGGCGCCCCTACGGCATCCATCCGCCAGCTGGTGGCGATGAACATCCTCAAGGAGGGGTTCGGTTGCTCGGATGAGGATCTTATCGAGAAGTGTGACTATGACCTCCTGACCCGCAGGGCGCTCGGGCTCATCCGCCTTGAGGACGAAGCCCCGTCTCTGGACACCTACTACCTGCTTCGCCGTCGCATCTGTGACTATGCCGATGCCACCGGCGAGAACCTGATGGAGACCTGCTTCAGCCGTCTGACGAAGTTCCAGGCCGCGAAGTTCAAGATCTCCGGCAAGTCTGTCCGGATGGACAGCAAGCTCATCGGCAGCAACATCGCCTGGTATCCCCGCTACGAGCTTATCCACAAGACCTTCCTTCAGGAGATTGGGCAATACATGAGCCGCCTGAACCCTTCTCTGAGGAAGAAGGTGCAACCGTGGTTGGAAGAGAATGCGAAGCAGACCGTTTACCGGAGTAACTCCGAGGCCATCCTGCAACGCCTTGGTGAACTCGGGAGCATCATCTACGCCGTTCTGGTACGGGTGAAGGCCAAGGACGGGCTTCTTAAACAAGTGTTCGATGAACAGTTCATCGTTGAGCATGGCCAGGTGACGCCCCGCGACAAGAAGGCCATCGCCGCAGACAGTGTCCAGAACCCGAATGACCCTGAGGCGGAATACCGTCAGAAGGGGCAGCAGAAAGTGAAAGGCTATAGCGTGAACATCACAGAAACCACCGACCAGGAAGATGCCCCGTCCCTGATTACGGGTGTGCAGGTGGAGGGCGCTACGGCTGCCGACAACGCCTTCTACGAGGAGGCCATAGCCAAGAGCGAGGCAACGACCGGCTCTGCCGTCGAGACCGTCTACAGCGACGGAGCCTACCAGAATGCCGACAACCGGGCGCTTTCTGTGAACGGCGTGTTCACCGGCATCCAGGGTCGCCAGTCCCACTACCTGTTGGACGAGAGCGGTGGTGACACGGTCAGAATCACCGACACGAGGACCGGGGAGGTCTATGAGGCCAAGCGGACACGGAGCGGAGCGCTCCGCATTCCCTATCCGGGAGACCGGTCCAAGTACAAGTGGCGGTACTTCCTGCCCAAGCAATTGGAATCGATGCGGTCCCGAAAGCGGATGGAAGACATCCCCCAAGAGGAGAAGAACAAACGAAACAATGTCGAGGCCTCCATCTTCCAGCTCTGCTTCCACACCCGGAACAACAAGACCCGCTACAGAGGCAAGCGGAAGCATGAACTGTGGGCCTTTGCCCGCAGCGCATGGATCAATCTGCGAAGAATCGTGCTCTTCCAGAGCAAAAATACTCCGGAAGGCATCACTGAAACCCACAACGGCGCTCTTTCGGCCCTTATGGATCTTCTGAACTCTATGTCGCAGACTTGTATACATCTAAAACTTTACTTTGTCGGCCCCGACTTTCGCCCAGCGATGGTCACCGCCGGCTTGGAATACTAACTTTTTAAAGTGGACTCAAACCTTAATGCCATGAACATTATTCTTACCCTGCTTTTCGGAGCCATTGCAGGCTGGCTGGCCGGTTTCTTTGTAATCAAAGACAAGGGCGGTCTCATCTGGAACATCATCATCGGCCTCCTCGGCGGCTTTGTCGGCGGCTGGCTGCTGGGTCTCATCGGTGCGGACGGTTCCTTCTGGTCCCAGTGGTACGGCCAGATCATCAGCGCCGTCATCGGCGCCGTCGTCCTTCTGTGGGTCTGGAACCTGATCAAGAAAGCGTTCAAGAAGTAAGTCCGCTTCTTTGAAACACGATGGGGTCTGCGGATGAACATTCCGCAAAAACCTTATTATCAACACTTTACAAAGACATCCCCTGCAGACCTGGCATAATAACGAC
>JAFVCK010000033.1 GCA_017479265.1 Bacteroidales bacterium
CTCGGAGCCAGCATCCACAGCGGTGACCGCGAATTCGGTGTTCCGGACAACTACCCGCTGGAAGCTGCCGGTTACCGTATAGATGAAAACGGGAAGAAATACATCCGAGTAAAAGGAGTCCGCTGGTTCACCAATATGGACTATCTTGAGCGCCACGAGCCACTTGAGCTTTATAAGAAATACACTCCGACTCTATATCCCAAATACGACAACTACGATGCCATCAATGTTGACAAGACCGAGCATATCCCGTGCGACTATGATGGAATCATGGGTGTACCGCTCACTTTTTTCGACAAATACAATCCAGACCAGTTTGAGATTATAGGCATTACAGATAGAGGGAATGAGTGGGGCGTCAAGACAAAAGAATACACCGCTGAAGATGCTTCAAACTTCGGCGACCTGAACCGGCGTAGTGTCCTGCTCGTTAATGGTGTATATAAAATGCAGTTTCCTCGACTCCTAATCCGCAAACGCCAGTAATATGAACATAGAACTCCACAAAATCAAGGTCTCAGACCTCGTACAAGGGTACAACGAGGGCACAGACAAGATTGTCGGCTACGGAGGGTGCCTCGACATCCGTCCGGAATACCAGCGTAACTTTGTCTATCCCGATGACAAGCGCAACGAAGTCATCTACACAATGCTGCGCGGTGAACACGGCTTCCCCCTCAACGTGATGTACTGGGTCAAAAACGGTGAAGACAGCTACGAAGTCTTGGACGGCCAGCAACGCACTCTCAGCATTTGTGAGTTCTGTGCGGGCAATTTCTCCATCAAATTATACGGCGAGACATACTTCTACGACACATTGCCCATAGACAAGCAAAAGCAGATTGACGACTACGAACTGATGGTCTATTTCTGCGAAGGCACACCGGAAGAGAAACACGAATGGTTCCGTGTCGTCAACATCGCCGGCCTTGTTCTGACAGAACAAGAACTCAAAAACGCGGTCTATCATGGCCCCTGGCTCAATGATGCAAAGCGCTATTTCAGCAAGTGCAAAAAGAACCATGAACCCAACTGCCTGGCCTGGTTCAAAGGTGGCCAGTACCTCAGAGCAGATGTAGATCGGCAGGAACTCCTGGAACTGGTTCTTAAATGGGTGTCCGGCAGCGACATTGAAGGTTATATGCGCGACAACTACAAGAAACCGGATGCACATGAACTGATTGCCTACTATGAAGGGATGCTAAACTGGATTGAAACCACCTTCCCGGTATATCGCTCTGATATGAAAGGCCTGCCTTGGGGCGTCATCTACAATGAGCATAAGGATGATAATCTCGATGCAGAGAAGCTGGAGCAACGCATTCAAGAGCTTTACAAGGACGATGACCTGCAAAATGCCCGTGGAGTGTACCAGTATGTCCTGACCGGCGATGAACGTTTCCTCAACTTCCGCCTGTTTGACCGTACCACAAAACGTCTGGTGTATGAGCGCCAGAAAGGAATCTGCCCCATTTGTGCCGCAGAAGGCCGAGAGAAGATCCAATATAAGTTTGAGGAAATGGATTCAGATCACATTGTTCCCTGGAGCAAAGGCGGCAAGACCAGCATAGACAACTGCCAGATGCTCTGCATCGAACACAACAGAGGAAAAGGGAATCGGTAGTTCGCAAAAAAGTAACCTTTCACTGGCGTCATATTTCACAATACGGATTACGTAAAGACAAATTAAAACACTTAACAAGGGCTTAACCCTGTCCAACCGGAGGAGGCCACTATAATAAAACGCAAAAAAGCGCAACGAAACGCCTGGAAAACGGGCTGCGGAGAGTGATATTTCCGTTATACATTCCGGCGAGGGGCCAATCGACAAACGCTTTAGAATCAGCATATTAAGAAATGCACATAAGGAAAATGCGTTATATTTTCCATTTTTATTTTGCGCATACGTACGCAATGCTGTAATTTTGCAGCACACATTGACACGAAACACATTCAAAAACCAATAACAATCCAGATGAAAAGGATATTATCCACACTAGCCATCGTGCTTTGCACGCTGAATCTGCTTTCCGCACAGAGCGGCTATCAGATCAAAGGCGTGGTTGCCGACGAGCTCGGTCCTGTCATCGGAGCCACCGTCATGGAGGTTAACACCAGCAATGGCGTTTCTACCGGAATCGACGGCGACTACGTGCTGACCGTGTCCTCCGCCAATGCGGAAGTGACAATCAGCTGCATCGGCTATGCCACCCAGACTTTCAAGGCCTCGGAGGTTCCTGCAACGGTAATGCTCTTCGAAGACCATAACTTCCTGAACGAATCCGTGGTCATCGGCTACGGTACCCTGTCCAAGAAGGAACTTTCCTCGTCCATCGTGCAGGTGAACAAGGAAGACCTCTTCAAGGGAGGCATGAACAACCCCATGGAAATGCTCACCGGCAAGGTGGCCGGTCTGAACATCGTCTCCTCCGAGGCGGCCAACCCTAACGCCGGTTCATCCCTCCAGGTCCGCGGTGCAGGCTCCATCTCCGCCGGCAACGACCCTCTCGTCGTCATTGACGGCGTACCCGGAGGCAGCATCCGCAACGTCGCACCCCAGGACATCGAGTCCATGACCGTACTCAAGGATGCGGCTTCTGCAGCCATCTACGGTACCCGCGGTGCAAACGGCGTTATCCTCATCACCACCAAGAAGGGCTCCGGCAATGTCACGGGCGCGAATGTGACATACGATTCATATTTCGCATACAACATCGCCAAGGACATCCCCGAGGTGCTGTCGGCCGACGAGTTCCGCCGCAGCCTCAGGGGCAACGACTTCGGATACTCCACCGACTGGTATCGCATGCTCCTGAACAAGTTCTCCTACGACCACAACCAGTATGTCGCGGTGGACGGCTCCGCCGAGAACGGTTCCTACAACGCTTCCGTATTCTTCAAGGACTCCAAGGGTCTTGACCTTGTGGATGCCCGTACCGAATTCGGCGGCCGCGCGGCAGTCGAGCAGAGGCTCCTCAAGAACAGGCTCCAGATCAACGCCAGCATCACCGCCCGCAAGGTGCGCGAAATCTACGGCAACGACGGCATGTTCGACACCGCCCTCTCGATGAACCCCACCATGCCCGTATATAATGAGGACGGAAGCTGGTACCAGCCCAATTCCCCGACCGGCGCACGCAACCCCTATGAGGCCATGACCAACAAGGACAACGACGCCCACAGGATTTACCTCCTCGGCACGGCATCGGCCAAGGTGAACATTCTCACCATGGACCACCACCAGCTGTCCACGACCCTCACCTACACCCTGGACTACAATACCTACAAGTCCAACTACTGGGTTCCCAAGGATTCGGGCGAATCCTTCTGGGGAGGCTATGACGGACATGCCGGCATTTCATACGCCCAGTACCATACCAACCACCTGGAGTGGCTCGGCAACTACATTCTCTCCCTGGACGACCACAACCTCCAGGCCGTGGTGGGATATTCCTTCGAGGAATACAACACCGAGAGCGTATCCGCCGACAACTATGATTTCCAGTACGACTTCTCCTACAACAATCTCGGAGTCGGAAGTTACCTCACCTCCGCCGACCGTCACGCCGGCATGGGCTCCTACAAGGAGACTTCCCGCCTGATCGGCTTCTTCGGCAGGGTCAACTACAACTGGAAAGACCTCATCTACGCTTCCGTATCATTCCGCCGCGAGGGTTCCACCAAGTTCGGAGCCTCCCACAAGTGGGGCAACTTCCCCGGAGCATCCATAGCATGGGAAATCGCCCACATGGACTTCATGGCCGGAAAGAACATCCAGAGCCTCAAGCCCCGCTTCTCCTTCGGTGTCACGGGACGTTCGGACTTCGGCGCATACCAGTCCCTCGCCACTTACGGTACGCGCGGTAAATATTATATGGACGGTGCCTGGATGCAGGGATATGCCCCTACCTCCAACCAGAACCCCGACCTCGCCTGGGAGTATATGGACAGCTTCAACCTCGGTGTTGACGTAGTGGCCATAGACAACCGGCTGAGGGCAAGCCTCGACCTGTTCGTGCGCCGCAACCGCGACCTTCTCTACACAACCGGAGCCCCCCAGCCTCCCTTCGTGTACAGCACCATTTTCAAGAACGTTTCTTCTTCCATGAACTACGGCGCCGAACTCTCAGTCGAGTTCGATGCCATAAGGAGCAAGGGCGGCTTCGAGTGGACCACGGGCATCAACGCCTCCATGGGCAAGACCCTGTTGACCCACCTCACCGACGACGCAACCTACCTCGAGCTCTATCTCAAGCCCGGCGTAGGCTCCAACGAGTACTTCTTCCGCGTGAACGAAGGCCAGGAAATAGGCCAGATCTACGGCTACAAGTACCTCGGCGTGGATACCCTCGGCAACATGCAGATAGCTGACGGCAACGGCAATCCCGTTGATGTGACCTACGCCGACCCCGCATGGAAGACCTATCTGGGAAGCACCGTTCCCAAACTGTTCCTCTCCTGGAACAACACCTTCCGCTACAAGGGCTTCGACCTGAACCTCTTCTTCACGGGAGCCTTCGGACACAAGATTTTCAACATGCGCCAGTACGGAATGGGCCTCAAGGGCTCCGGCAGCGCCAATGTCTATCGTGACGCATACACCGACTATTCCTTCATCAACACCAGCGGCGGCGTAGTGTCCGACTTCTTCCTCTATGACGGAAGCTACTTCAAGCTCCAGACCGCCACCCTGGGATACAATTTCAACACCAGGAACTGGAAGGTCGTGGACAGCCTGAGGCTGTATCTTGCCGCCAAGAACATCTTCACGATTACCAAGTACAACGGTTCCGACCCTTCGCTGGTCAACTCCAACGGCCTGACTCCCGGTATCGACACCAACGGTGCCTACCCCGCAGCGGCGCAGATAACCCTTGGCGTAACCGCAAGATTCTAATTTACAGGAGGATAAGATATGAAAAAGTTTAAATATATACTTTCCACAGCAGTCGCAGCCCTGACACTTGGCAGCTGCGTGAATCTTGACGAGCATGTCTATAACATGGTGGACAAGGGCGTGTTCTATGAGAACGAAGAAAGCGTCAAGGCCGCTGTCGCGTCCATTTATTATGAGGCTGCGAGCGACTATGCCGAATGGTTCTACTATCTCCAGGAACTTTCCGCCGACCAGATTGCATGGCGTATATGGAACACCAACTGGGGTTATGACGAGGGACAGAAATATGTCCTTTCCATACACAACTGGAACTCCGAGTCAGTCATCATTCTGAAGACATGGCAGAGCGCATGGACTACCATAGGCCTTTGCAATACCATACTCTTCGACCTGGAGAGCCTGAATCCGGCCGACCTCGGCACCACTCCCGAAGTCATCGCTTCATACGTGGCAGAAGTGCGCACCATGCGCGCCTGGGCATACTACAATATCTTCGAGATCTGGGGCGGTTCGATTCCTCTTTGCAGCACCCTCAGCGCCGATGTTCCTCCGAGCGAGTCCCGCCGTCTGGGTTCATTCGAGGAGGGCTGCAAGTCTATCTATAACTTTATCGCAAAGGAACTTGACGAGAGCCTTGATGCTCTGCCGACAAACACCGTCAACCGCATGAACAAGGCCGCCAACCGTATGCTCCGTGCCCGTCTGGCCCTCAACAGCGAACTTTTCACCGGCAATCCTGCATATACCGAGGCCAAGACCCTGGCCCAGAGCATCATAGGCGGTGATTTCGGTGCATATTCCATTGATACCGACTACCGCACCCTTTACAGCCTTGGCAACCGTACTGCCAGCAAGGAACTCATTTTTGGATTCGCTTGCGAGAACGGTCAGTCCTCGGGCAACCTCGCCAACATGAGGGTCATACCATTCTTAGGTTATGCATTCAAAGAAATCTTCGGATGCCATAGCAGCGATGCAAAGGCGTGGAACTGCATGATCGTGGTTCCTTCCCATGACAACAGCGGCACAATCGTGACCGGAAAGGGAACCGACACCGGCGGCGTAAGCTTCCTGGATGCCCCCTACAACGACAAGCTCGGTGCAGTGTTCGAGAGATTCGACCCCCGCGACGTGCGCCGTCAGCCTTTCACCTGCGACACGGAAGGCAACTGGAAGGGCAACTTCGCCATGGGATATCAGTATGAATATGGCACTACGACACCTACGGATGCAGATGCCGACTGCGAATATGCCGGTCTGCCGCTTTACTATGTGGACCAGGTCGCTACTTTCAGCAATCCAGCTTCAGTGAAGCCCGTCATGTGCTCTTACTATGGTGAAGATAACTCAGGATACCGTCTTATCAAGTATCCCGCCTATCCTGACGAGGTCGGCGACTACCGCAGCATAGACGATGTGGAATTCCGTCTCGCCGAGGCCTATTACATTGTAGCAGAGTGCCTTATGCGCGAGGGCAATTCCTCGGACGCAAAAGACATGGTGGATGCTGTGCGCGGACGTTATTTCAGCGCTGCCGACAAGAATGCCGCCCTTTCGGTCCCCGGTCCCGGCTTCGATGAGTTCGACATGGACTGGATGCTCTCAGAGTGGGGCAAGGAGTGGCTCGGCGAAGGCCGCCGCCGCAGGACCGACCTGCGCCGCTTCGACAAGTTCACCCAGGGCCAGTGGTGGTTCATGGGCCGCGCCGAAGATGCTGCCGGCAACCTCATCCCCGCCAAGCGCGACCGCAAGTTCGAGTGGTTCCCTCTCCCCGCTTCCGCTTTCCAGACCAACTCCGGCCTGCAGCAGACTCCGGGATACGAGCAGGTCGCTTCCACAACCGAGGAATAATTCCAAAAACGCATGAAAATGAAAAAGATATTCAAATATTTGACTGTGCTTGGAATGGCCGGCGCACTCTTTTCCTGCGCAAATAAGGAGATAGTGTTCGACCACGAAAAGCAGGCCTTCGATACTCAGGACGGCAAGATTCTGATAGAGGCCATAGTACCTTCAACCACGGCCCTGGACGATGAGATTTATCTCGTCGGACCCGCCGCCGGTGGTGACTCTCTCGCTGTCTGGGGCGACACCAAATGGCGTCTCACCCATTCAGAGACCATTTCCCAGAAGTGGGGCATATATATCGACCCTGCTGACTTCCACGACGGCAAGACCCTCTCCGACGGGTTCTGGTTCGTATCCCTCAAGGATGGTATAGAGATGACCGGCAAGGGGTCCGAAACCTCCCATACCCTCTCCGCACAGACCGGCCGGAGCTACAATGTCTATGTCAGCGCATGGCGTTCACGCTTTGCCGTACAGGGAGGCGGAGGAGGTGAGTCCGTAGAGACCCTGCCGGAGCATAGCGGAGTACGCGTCTATATCATAGACCGGACCGGCTGGGATGCGATAGCCCTGTACCAGTGGGGTGCAGTGAACAACTTCGGCGGAGACTGGCCCGGAGCCCAGGTTGCAGGTACCCTCACCTACGGCGGCGAAGAGTACAAGTACTTCGAGTACGGCGACGATATCTTCGGCCTCAGCCAGAACCTCATATTCAACAACAACGCAGGCGGCATCCAACTTGCCGACTATGCGCTTACGTTCGAGGAGGGCGTAGCAGACTACTTCTTCGTTGTCACGGCAGACGGTGTCGAGGCCATAGATGCCCCTACAGGCGGCTCCGGACCCGCACCGGCCGAGCCTTCTGAAGAACCGTCAGAGGAGCCTTCAGAGGAGCCTTCAGAAGAGCCTTCGGAGGAGCCTGAAGTGACTGCCGGCCTGTTTGTCGCCGATGGCAGCGGCTGGGGCGAGAACCTCCGCATGTATGCCTGGGGTTCAAATCTTCCCGAACTCTACGGCGGCTGGCCCGGTTCCGCTGCTTCTGCCAAGACTACCCTTGGCGGGAAGGAGTGGAAGGTGTTCCCCTTCGCAGAGTCACTTGTCGGCAATACCTACAATCCCATACCCAACAACAAGGTTTCAGGCGTTGAAGAGGCTGACCAGAAACAGTATGACGGTCCTGCATTTGTCGCGGAAGGTTTAGTGTTCATGTCAATAACGGCATCGGAGGCCAAGATAGAGGACGCTCCCAAGCTCCGCATAGTCATAGACGACAAGACCGGCTGGGGCGAGAATCTCCGCCTGTATGCCTGGGGTTCAGATCTTCCCGAACTCTTCGGCGGCTGGCCCGGTGCCGCTCCCGAAATTGTCGGCGATGTCCTTTGCTTCGAGATAGACCTCTCCGAGCACTACGGACAGACCTACAACCTGATTCCCAACAACAAGGTCTCAGGCGTTGCGGAGGCTGACCAGGTCCAGTATGACGGCCCTGCCATCACCCTCAACCGGGACTATACCATAACCATCACCGCTTCAGAGGCGACAGTGGTAGAGTAATAATCAGGCACAGGGCTTTGACCGGCCCTCTGCCTGCCAATTCAAACCAATTGAAAATGAGAAGGATAGTTTTGTATTTGTTTGCTGCGACCGTGATGTTTTCATCATGCGCATGCGGAAAGAGCAATGTCGATGACAGGAATGTGATAGTGACTCCCGGAGGTTCGCAGGACGGCGATACTCCCTCGGCCACAGGCCCTGCCGAGCTGCTGAGCATGGACCCCGTCCAGCGCGAGGACTGGCTTATATATCAGGTGAATCCCAAGCTGTACGGCTCTTCCGGGGCATTCAAGAAAATCCGGGACCGTCTGGACGACATCAAGGCCCTCGGCACCCAGATTCTGTATCTGATGCCTGTCTATGACGAGGGTAAGAAAGATGCCATAGGCTCTCCCTATTGCATCAAGAACTATACTGCCGTCAACAGCAGCTACGGCAGCCTGGCCGATCTCAAGGCGCTGGTGGACGCGGCCCATGGCAAGGGCATGAAAGTGATGTTCGACTGGGTGGCCAACCATACTTCCTGGGACAATGTCTGGATTACGGAACATCCCGACTGGTACGAGCAGGATTCCAAGGGTAACATAGTATATCCCACCAAGGACGGAGAATGGAAGGACGTGGCCCAGCTGGACTATGGCAACAAGGCTCTGTGGACCGCCATGGAAGAGGCTCTGGAGTATTGGGTGAAGGAACTTGACATAGACGGCTACCGCTGCGACTACGCCCACGGCGTGCGTGACGACTTCTGGACCGAGGCAATCGCCCGTCTGAAGGAGCTCAAACCCGGTTTCCTTATGCTCGCCGAATCCGATTTCAAGAAGATGTTCAACGACGGGTTCGACATAATATTCGACCGCGCCATGAAGTCCAATATGATAAATCTTTTCAGCGGAGGCAAGGCGGCTGATTTCTTCTCATGGTACAAGTCGGACCAGGGCGAGACCCCTTCCGGCAAGGCCAAGCTTTTCTTCGTCACCAACCATGACGATGCCACCGAAAACTATCCCGCAGGACAGTTTGGGAGCAATGAAGGCGCACTGGCTGCATTCGTGCTCATGACCTCCCTGAACGGTTCTTCCATGATATACGGCTCGCAGGAAACGGGCTACGGCAAGACCATCAACTTCTTCAATACCATGAACTTCGACTGGTCCGCAGGCGCCTCGCTCGCCTCCAAATACGCCTCCGCCATGGCTTCCCTGCTGAAGATTGACCGCAGCGGGGCCATGAAGGTTTACGGCCAGGGAACAATGGTGTTCGTAAGCTGGCCCAACGGTCTTGTGGCCGTCAATACCGGCTCGTCACAGGCGGCTTACTCCCTTCCTTCCGCTCTCGCGGGGAAGAACGGCCTGCCCCAGACCCTGACCCTCACCGGACATGAATATAAGATTTGGAACTGGTAACGTGTTTCCCCTTGTCCTCGGGGGATGTTTTGATTGTCAGAAATCCTTTGTAAGAGTTTAGTTAGTTTGAGGACAAGGCCGGTGTCCCTGACCGGGTTCCGGCCTGCCAACAATGCCATTTAAGATGAGAAAGTCGCTGATTGTCGCGGCCTTGCTTGCCGCAGTCTCCTGTGCCCCCAAGACATCCGTCAAGTCCCCCGACGGCAGGATTGAAATATCCTTTTCGCTGCAGGAGGGCGTTCCCTGCTGGTCTGTCAGCGCTGACGGCCGTCCCGTGGTGGATGCCTCGCCGGTCGGTCTGGAGGCATTCGGAGTGGATATGGCAGGAGGCTACAGGCTGCTTTCTTCCACCTCGGGCAAGGTGGACGAGACCTGGACACAGCCCTGGGGCGAAAACAAGACCATCCGCGACCATCACTCCTATCTGACCCTTAAGCTCAAGAATGGCGAAGGTGTCTTCATGTGCCTGGAATTCAGGGCTTTCGATGATGGAGTCGGACTGCGGTGCAGCTATGACGCTCCGGGGGACAGCCTTCGCATAAAGGACGAAATCACCCGCTTCCGCTTCAGCGAGGATGCCCTCAGCTGGTCCATTCCGGGAGACTTCAATTCATACGAGCACCTCTACCGCAGGATGCCCCTTTCTGAACTCACGGATGCCAATACGCCGCTTACCATGCGCCGCTCAGACGGACTTCATCTCAGCGTACACGAAGCCGCCCTTTCAGATTTCCCCGAAATGGTGCTGCGAAAGACCTCCGGCACCGGCTTCAAGGCCGACCTTGCTCCAATGCACTGGCGCGATTCAGTAAAGGCCGTGGTGCCTTCTTCCTTCAGCACCCCCTGGAGGACGCTGCAGATAGCCCGCGATGCCGTCGGGCTTGTCAATTCCAGCCTGATACTAAATCTCAACGAGCCCTGCGCCCTTGCCGACGTGTCCTGGATAAAGCCCATGAAATACATAGGAGTATGGTGGGCCATGCACCTTGGAATCGCCTCCTGGGGAGGGGACAAGTGGCACGGAGCCACTACTGCCGAGGCTATGCGCTACATTGATTTTGCCGCCGAGAACAACATCCAGGGCGTGCTCTTCGAGGGCTGGAACGATGCCTGGAAGGGTTCGGATGCCCTGCCTGACTTCGATTTCACCTCTCCGGCGCCGGATTTTGACGTTGAGGCAGTAGTGGAATATGCCCGCAGCAAGGGCGTGGAGTTCATAACGCACAATGAGACAGGAGGCAACGTCGAGCGCTTCGAGGCTCAGTTGGAAAAGTCCCTTGGCTGGGCGGAAAGTCTTGGAATACACGCAGTTAAGATAGGATATGCAGGAGGCGGCCTGAGGGGCGCGGTGCCTCGTCACAGCCAGATGGGCGTGCGGCATTTCCAGAAGGTGGTGAGGGAAGCGGCTGAGCATCATGTCATGGTGGACGGCCACGAGGTCATAAAGCCTACGGGGGTGCGCCGTACATGGCCCAATTTCATGACCCGCGAATGTGTCCGGGGGATGGAGTACAACGGCTGGAGCGGCGGCAATCCTCCTTCCCACCACGAGATTCTGCCATATACCCGCCTTCTTGGAGGCCCCGTGGACTATACGCCAGGAGTATTCGACGTGCAATACCGTAATATACAAGGGCTTAGGCAGGTGCGCTCCTGGGGCCGTCCCGGGACCGGGTGCAGGGTGAATACCACCCTTTGCAAGCAGATTGCCAACTGGGTGGTGCTGTATTCCCCTATGCAGATGGCCTGCGACCTGATTGACAACTACGAGGGCCATCCGGCCTTCGGATTTTTCCGCGACTTCGATGCCGACTGCGACGCTTCCATGGCGCTGCAGGGCGAGGTAGGGGAGTATATTGCCGTTGTCCGCCGAGCAGGGGACCGATATTTCTACGGGGCCACTACGGATACCCTCTCCCGCACTCTGGTGCAGCCTTTGGACTTCCTTGAGAGCGGCACGGAGTACGAGGCCACCGTCTATGCAGACGCGCCGGATGCCTCTTGGAATGATAATCCCTATGCCTACAGTATTGTCAGAAGCCGGGTTACTTCCCGTGACACCTTGCAGGTGTACCTTGCTCCGGGAGGAGGACAGGCGATAAGCTTTGTGCCTGCCGGGTAAGAATCTGAAGCTACTGCTTTTGAAGCTGACTCAAAAATGGCTCATATAAAATATCGGCAGCCATTTCAAAACAGCTTCTAATTATTTTTGTCTTTTGCCGGGAAAGTTCGTACCTTTGATGCAATAACGACAAAAAGATGCACATTGGTATCGCCGGTAATATCGGATGCGGAAAGACAACGCTGACGAGGATGCTCTCTGAGCATTATGGATGGACCCCGAAATACGAGGCTGTCAGTTACAATCCATATCTTGAAGACTATTACAAGGACATCTCCCGGTGGTCCTTCAACCTCGAGGTGTACTTCCTGGAGCAGCGTTTCAAGGATGTGCTGGAGATTGCCCGCAGCCGCAAGACCATAATCCAGGACAGGACCATATTCGAAGGCGTATATATCTTTGTAGCAAACAATTACGCCATGGGCAACCTTTCGGAGCGGGACTTCAACACCTATATGGAACTGTTCCATCTGATGATGTCCCTGGTCAAGGCTCCGGACCTGATGATATATCTTCGCAGCAGCATTCCCCATCTTGTATCGCAGATACAGAAGCGCGGCCGCGAATACGAGCAGAGCATCAGCCTGGACTATCTCAAGGGCCTCAACGACAGGTACGAGAAGTTCATAAACGAAGACTACAAGGGCAAGGTGCTGATACTGGACGGGGACAACCTTGATTTCCAGAACATTCCGGAGGACTTCGAAAGCATAACGGAGAAGATTGATGCCGAACTTTACGGCTTGTTTTCCAAATAATTGTTAACTTTGCAAAAATTTGACTGAAAATGCATATAGCTATAGCAGGCAATATCGGAAGCGGCAAGACGACGCTCACCAAGATGCTGGCGGCCCATTACGGATGGACTCCCAGATTCGAGTCCGTGGACTATAATCCCTATCTGGCCGACTTCTACGAGGATATGGAGAGGTGGTCCTTCAACCTCCAGATATACTTCCTCAACAAGAGATTCAAGGATGTCGTCGAGATTTCCAAGTGCAAGGAGGTGATAATCCAGGACAGGACCATATACGAGGATGCCAGGATATTCGCCCCCAACCTGCACGGAATGGGCCTCATGTCCTCACGCGACTTCGAGAACTATTCCGACCTCTTCGACTTGATGATGTCCCTTGTCAGCAAGCCCGACCTGCTGATATACCTCAAGAGTTCCATTCCCAACCTTGTGTCGCAGATACAGAAGCGCGGACGCGAATACGAAAAGAGCATCCGCATAGACTATCTGACGGGACTCAACGAGAGATACGAGAACTGGATTCGCAACTATGACGGAAAGCTCCTGGTAATAGATGCCGACAACATAAAGTTCGGCAACCGCGAGGAGGATTTCGCCAAGGTTACGGAAATGATTGATAACGAACTTTTCGGATTGTTTCCCCAACAATAGGCAGCAATAATTTAAAACTACATCATGGCCGAAAGACTGACAATTATTGATTTCGTGGAGAGATACACCAGAAAGTATCCCAATCACGTTTATCTTAGGGAAAAACCCGCTGATTCATGGAAGGAAATCACCTTCAGCCAGACACGTGAAGAGACCTACCGCATTGCCGCGGGACTCATGGCGCTCGGCGTGGAGAAAGGTGACAAGATAGCCCTGCTGTCCGAAGGACGCGCAATGTGGGTGCTTGCCGAGCTCGGCGCAATGTATGCCGGAGCGGTGGATGTTCCTCTTTCCGTGAACCTCGGCGAAGGACAGGACCTGATTTTCCGCATTACCCATTCCGAAGCGAAGTGGGTGCTCGTGTCGGGATACCAGCTTGCCAAGATTCGCAAGATCATGGGTGACTGCCCCGCCATCAGGAAAGTCATAGTGTTCGATGACTATGCCTTTGATTATGAGACGCTTGAGGAGAACGAGATTCGTATGTCCGAAGTGCAGAAGATGGGCGACGAATTCCTCAAGACCAACCGTGCGGACCTCGAGGAGCGCTACCACAGCGTGGGTCCCGACGACTACGCCAACATCAGCTACACTTCCGGTACCACCGCGGATCCCAAGGGCATTCTCCTGACCCACAGGAACTATACCGCAAATGTCGAGCAGGGCAGTTCCGTAATCAACATTCCCGAGAATTCCGTGATGCTGATTATCCTGCCTCTGGACCATTGCTTCGCCCATGTGGCCGGCATGTACACCCTGATGCTCTACGGCGCATCCCTGGCCTTCGTACCTCCGGGAAAGACCCCCATGGCTACCTTGAGGAACATTCCTATGGCCATCAAGGAGACCCGTCCCCATGTGATGCTCTCCGTGCCCGCCCTTTCCAACAACTTCAAGAAGAACATAGAGAACGGCATAAAGGCCAAGGGCCCTTTCGTGCAGAAGCTCTACAACATGGCCCTGAACAATGCCATCAAGTACAACAAGGAGTATTACAACCGCGGAGGTATCCTCAACTGCTGGAGAAAGCCCCTCATGGCCCTCTTCGACAAGCTGATTTTCAAGAATGTGCGTGAGAGTTTCGGAGGCAGGATGCTGTTCTTCGTAGGCGGCGGAGCCCTTCTGGATATCAACCTCCAGAAATATTTCTGCGCCATTGGCATGCCGGTGTTCCAGGGTTACGGCCTTTCCGAGGCTACCCCTATCATCTGCGCCAATTCCACGGGTCATGCAATTTTCGGCTCTTCAGGCCGTATCGTGAAGCCTATGGACTGCATTATCTGCGATTCCGAGGGCAAGGAAGTGCCTATTGGAGAGAAGGGTGAAATCGTGGTGCGCGGCGAGAACGTCATGGCCGGCTACTGGAAGAATCCCAAGGCTACGGCCGATACCGTGGTGGACGGCTGGCTCCATACCGGAGACATGGGTTATATCTGCCCCTTCGATACCGACTATCTCTATGTCGTGGGCCGTTTCAAGTCCCTGCTCATCTCCGCTGACGGCGAGAAGTATTCTCCCGAGGGCTTCGAGGACAACCTGACCGCAGTGTCCAAGTATATCAACCAGGTGGTGCTCCACAACAACCAGGACCCTTACACCATGGTGCTCGTGGTTCCTGACAAGGATGCTCTGCGCGAGTATGCCAAGAGCAAAGGTGCAGACCCTGCGACCGACGAGGGCAAGAAGGTCATGCTCAGCAAGATACAGGACGAAATCAACAGCTACAAGAAGGGCGGAGCTCATGCGGGTCTTTTCCCCGAGCGCTGGCTGCCTTCGGCTGTGGTGGTGTGCGAGGAGCCTTATACTATTGCCAACAAGATGATGAATTCTACCAACAAGATTGTGCGTGGCAAGGTTGAGGAGCATTATGCAGACCGGATTGCCTATTCTTATACTCCCGAGGGTAAGGACCTGTACAATCCCAAGAACATGGCGGCTCTTTCATAATCGAGTCCGGCATATCTATAATTTGTCCCTGTCGTTTCGGCAGGGATTTTTTGTAAATGATAAAAAAGCCGCGTCTTTCCCCAAAAACGCGGCCCTCGTATAAAACGAACTTAACAAATAGACTTGAAAAAACTTCAAATGTCTGGTGCAAAGGTAATGCGGATAAATCGTTTTTCCAAATAAAATTGAAATTATTTTTGGCAAAATTGTTAGAAATAATAAGTAAATTACCCGTAATCGCTTATGCTGTATGCGATTATGACTATCTCGGTCTTTTCTAGCCCTCGGGCGTATGCTTTTTGTCAAAAAGTGCATAAATTCGACCAAAATATCAAAAATCTGCTACTTTATTATTATATTTGTGGAAATTTTGGCAATAAATTTGATAACCGACTATGCGATTTAATAAAATGTGTGACATGACAAAGATTAAGACGATGGCTGCCGCAGCCGTGATTATGCTTGCAGGCGCGGCCGCTTATGCGCAGTCTCCGAGGATTCTGACTCTCGATGAATGCCGCGATATGGCCATCGAAAGCAACCGTGACCTTGTACAGGCCAGGACCAAGGTGCAGATGGCGGACTATGACAGGAAAATCGCTCTGGCCAATTATTTCCCGAAGGTGAGCGCTACGGGTGCGTACATGTATAATACAAGGAGCATACAGCTGGTCTCCGACGAGCAGTCCGACCGCCTCCGCAATGCCGGTACCACCGTGCAGCAGAAGGTCAACGAAGGGGCCGATGCCTATATGCACAATCTGCTTGCGCAGTTCGGCCTCTCTTCGGCCATAGCCGGAAGTCCTCTGGGACAGGCGCTTATAGATGCCATAAAGAATACCGAGAAGTGGCGCAACATAGATCAGGCCCTGCACGGGGCCGACATAGCCACCCCTATCAACGAGATAGGCCGGGAAGTGGACGACGCCCTTCATCCGGACAGCCACAACCTCGTCATCGGAGTGGTGTCGGTGCAGCAGCCCGTATTCGTCGGCGGCAAGATAGTGCTGTCCAACCAGATGGCCGCCCTGGCCCGCGAACTGGCCCAGGGACAGTACGACATGAAGTACGCCGACATTCTGACGGACATAGACCAGGCTTACTGGCAGATTGTGTCCGTGGCCTCCAAAAAGAAACTGGCCGAGTCCTACAGCGACCTTCTGCACCAGATGGTGAAGGATGTGGATGTGATGGTACAGGCCGGCGTAGCGACCAAGTCCGATGCCCTGCAGATAAAGGTCAAGGCCAACGAGGCCGACATGATGCTGACCAAGGCTACCAACGGCCTGGTGCTTTCCAAGATGCTGCTGTGCAAGAAGGTAGGCCTGCCTCTGGATACGGAGATAGTCCTCTCCGACGAGGATATAGAATCTGTGCCGGTGCCCGTTCCCGGGGCCCCGAAGGACCTTGAAAGCATATATGCCGACCGCCCCGAGACAAGGTGCCTGGACCTCGCCGGGAAGATATATGACAAGAAGGCAGGCGTGGTGCGTGCCGACATGATGCCCCAGGTGGCCCTGATGGCCAATTACATCCTCACCAACCCCAACATCTACAACGGCTTCCAGAAGAATTTCGGCGGAGCGTTCAGTTTCGGGGTCATGGTGAACGTGCCCATCTTCCACGGCTTCGAGGCTCTCAACAAGACCCGCAAGGCTAAGGCCGAGGCTACCCTCTACCGTGAGCAACTCGCTGATGCCAAGGACCTTATCAACCTTCAGGTCACCCAGCAGCGCAAGATTTTCGAAGAGACGCTAGCTAAGGTGAACATGGCAGAGAGCAACCTGGAAGAGGCGGAGGAGAACATGAAGAAGGCCACGACGGGATATGAGGCCGGAGTGGTGGATACCAACACCATGCTCGGGTCGCAGACGGCCTGGCTGAAAGCACATTCCGAGTATATCGATGCGGGAATAGAGCTGCAGATGGCCTATTGCTCCATCAAGAAGGCGGAAGGAGAATACAAGACAGAGAAGTGATATATTATGGAAAAGAAAAGAAACTACAATCTTATGATAGGGCTTGCCGCCCTTTTCGCAATCATCCTTGCAGTGGCGCTGACGGGATATATAGTGTCGCGTCCCAAGCCCATAGTGATACAGGGTGAGGCTGAGGCCACCGAATACAGGGTGTCCGGCAAGATTCCCGGCAGGATACAGGAATTCTATGCGGAGGAAGGCCAGAAGGTCAGCAAGGGCGATACCTTGGTGCTGATAGATTCCCCCGAGATACGTTCCAAGATAGCTGAGGCTTCCGCTGCAAAGGCGGCCGCTTCTTCCCAGCTGCGCAAGGCCATAAACGGCGCGGAGCCGGAGCAGATAACTGGAGCCTACGAGCTGTGGCAGCAGGCCAAGATACAGGAAGACGTGATGAAGAAGTCCCTGGACAGGTTGCAGACCCTCTATGACCAGAATATCATAGCGGCCCAGAAATACGACGAGGTCAAGGCCAAGTATGATGCCTCCGTGGCACAGGCCAAGGCTGCAAAGAGCCAGTATGACAGGGCTGTCAAGGGTGCCCGCCAGGAGGACAAGGACGGGGCTGCGGCCCTTGTGGAGAGGGCCAATGCCGCCGTTTACCTTGTCAATGCATATCGCGACGAAATCAAGCTTACGAGCCCGGCCGACGGTGTCATATCAGCCCGTTATCCCAAGGTGGGCGAGCTCGTGGGACAGGGTTCACCTATCATGACGGTGCAGGACCTGAGCGACATGTGGTTCACCTTCAATATCAGGGAGGACAGGCTGCACAGCATGCAGAACGGCGACCGCATCACCCTTACGATACCGGCCCTTGACGACAGGACTGTTACGGCGACCATATACTACATCGCCGTCCGCGAGTCATACGCCACATGGAGGGCTACCAAGGAGATAGGCCAGTTCGACAGCAAGACCTTCGAGGTGCGTGCCCGTCCCGACTATATCGTTGACGGCCTGCGTCCCGGAATGAGCGTGATTCTGACAAGGAGGGAAAAATGAAAGGATTCCTCTCGTCAATGTGGAAGGTGGCACGCCGCGAAACGGGCCTCATCCTTCGCAGGCCGGTGTATCTGCTGGGCAGCATAGGCATAGTGGTCGTGATGGCGCTGTTTTTCCACACCTTCTTCGGCGAGGGCCTGCCCCAGGACATGCCCATAGGCGTGGTGGACTCCGACGGGAGCACCTATTCGAGGATGCTGGGGGAGGAACTGGACGACACCCAGCTCGGACGCACCGTCTGGTACGATGACGTTCACGAGGCTTTCAGGGACCTGGAAACGGGCCGGATATACGGTCTTCTCACCATTCCCAAGGGCTTCAACGAGCAGGTCCAGTCCTTCCGCCGTCCGGGCCTTGACGTATATGTCAACACTTCCTACATCATAGGCGGCGCACTGTCCTACAAGGACCTTGTCACCATGGTGAACATGGCCAACGGAGCGGTGCAGAGGCAGCTTATGAGAGCGAAGGGAGTGCCCGACGACGCCATAATGGCCAGCATAATGCCCATATCGGTGGATGCCCATGCGATAGGCAATCCCGAGACCAACTACGAGTATTATCTTGGCAACATGATGATTCCCGGGGTGTTCGCAATGTGCATTCTGCTGGTCATAGTATATGCACTCGGCAGCGAACTCAAATACGGCACCTCGCGCCATCTGCTGCGCACCTCGGACGGTTCCTTCTCGGCTGCCGTATATGGCAAGCTGCTTCCATATACCCTGCTGTTCATATTGCTGGGCTCGCTGATTGTGCTGACCCTCTACTGTTTCTGGGGATATCCGCTCAACGGCTCCCTTGGCTGCATGGTGCTGGCCATGATTGCCATGGTCCTTGCCTACGAGGCCCTGGGCGTGTTCCTTGTGGGACTGGTCCCCAACCTCAGGCTGGCCGTGTGCCTCAGCTGCCTTTTAAGCATACTGGCGTTCTCGCTGGCCGGGTTCACCCTCCCCGCCGAGGCCCTTCCCGAAGGAGTGAGGGGACTGACATGGATTTTCCCCCTGCGTTACTATTATCTTATCTATGTCCGCGAGGCCATATACGCCGGCGGATTCGGCCTCTGGTGGCAGTATTTGCTCGCTATGCTGGCTTTCGGTTTCCTGCCCGCCTTCGTGTCACGGCGGCTGGAAAATGCTTACGTCAACCTTGATTATCCCCGCAACTGATTATGGAGCGCAATAGAACTTATGCGGGCCGCTGGCTCAAGGATTTCTACAATATCTTCATCAATGAGATGAAGCTCATATTCTCCGACTCCGGAGTCGTGGTGATATTCTTTGTCGCGGGGCTTGTCTATCCCCTGCTGTACAATTACATATACAAGGACGGCCTAGTAGATGAGATGGCCGTGGCCGTGGTGGACGATTCCCGTGGCACCTACAGCCGCCGCTATATCCGGGAGGTGGATGCCACGAGGGAGTGCCGCATAGCCTACGACTGCACCGACATGGAGGAGGCAAAGGACCTTATGGCCCGCCAGAAAGTACACGGAATCATCTATATACCAAGCGATTTCGACGACAGGCTAATGCTCGGCGAGCAGGCCACCCTCTCGACATACGCCGACATGTCCACCTTCCTGTATTACAAGAACCTGACCCTTGCCACCAACCTGGTGATGCTGGACGAGGTACACAAGATACAGGCCGAGCATTATGACCGGGAGGGACTGACGGCGGAGGATGCCCTGACCACCATACAGCCGCTTGAAATAGGGGCCGAGATACGATACAACCGCACCATAGGCTTTACCATGACGCTTATGATTACGGCCCTGATGCTCATTCTCCAGCAGACCATGTTCTACGGTTCTTCCATGCTCGCCGGAACCCTTCGCGAGGAGCACCGCAGTTTCGCCGGCCTGACCCGCAACCTGAGCGGTTTCGGAATAGGGCGTGTGGTGCTGGGCCGTGGTCTTGCGTATCTGGCGATATACATCATACTGGGAGTCTATGGCATAATACTGGTGCCCTGGCTGTTCCATCTGCCGGTGCATGCGGGGTGGGGAGACTTGCTGGTGCTTCTGCTTTTCTTCCTGGTCGATTGCCTGTTCTTCTGCCAGACCTGGAGCGTGCTGGTGACAAGGAGGGAGACAGGGCTCGTGCTGCTGCTGTTCATGTCGCTGGTGGCCCTTTTCGTTACCGGATTCTCCTGGCCTTCGTCCAACATTCCGGCCTTCTGGAAGGCCGTCTCGTACATTTTCCCTACGACTTTCGGATGCCGGGCATATACCAACCTGTGCAATACGGGTTCGCTTTCGAGCATTTCGCCACAGATTGTCGCCATGACTGTGCAGACGGTCGTCTATTATGTGCTGGCCTGTCTGAGCGCGTGGCTGGACGTGAATGTGACAGGGGTGCGCCGCCGCAGGGAGTCTTTGGATTCTGCCGCTGAAATTAATTGACAATCAAATATTTGAATATCATGGAAGAGACCCTTCAGATACTGAACATCCAACAGTTCCGCTCCTTGTTTTCCGGAGAGTTCGACGACTCTCTCGGAGAAGATTTCTTCCTTGCCGAAGTGCAGTACCGCGACGGTCTGGAGAAATTCAGGCATCCCTTCCGTTTCGACGGCTATCTCGGCTTCTTCTGCATCAGCGGAGGTTTCTCCCTGGAAATCAACATGAAGGAGTACAAGGTGGAGCCTAACAGTTTCCTTGTCAGCGTGCCGGGATACATAATGCGTATCGCCGACATGGATTCCCTGGATGCTTCCAACCTGCATTTCGTAATCACGGCCATGTCCAAGGACTATATGCCTTCGATTCGGCTGGATGTGACGCGGCTTTTCAACGAGGGGCTTTCCGTGCTGGAGACTCCGGCCATATCCCTTTCCGGCGAGGAATATGCCTTGTGCCATAAGTATCTGGAGCTTGCCAAGGACATATTGGATTCGCAGGTGAGCGCGAAGAAGGAGATTCTGGGGCATCTGATAGCTTCCGTCATGCATGTGCTGAGTTCTGTGTGGACCAGGAAGATACTGGCTGCCAAGGAGAATTCGCCTTCTCCGAGTCCACGCAACAAGCAGGTTTTCGAGCAGTTTCTGAAGCTGGTTGCGGAGTACCATACCCAGTACCGCAACATGGCTTTCTATGCGGACAAGATGTGCCTGACTCCCAAGTATTTGTCCAAGTTGGTCAAGCTTTCGAGCGGCCGCAGCGCCCCGGACTGGATAGATTCTTTCGTGATTCTCGAGGCCAAGAACATGCTCAAGTATTCCGAGGTGCCCATTAAGGAGATAGTGTTCAAGCTGCATTTCCCCAACCAGAGCGTTTTCTATAAGTTTTTCAAGTCCCATACGGGCCAGACTCCGAGCGAATACCGCAATAGTTAATGATGTGATTTGAAAGATTATTGCCCGCACCTGTCTGACTTTATGAATTTTTTTATAAATTTGTGGAATGATAGGGGCGTGGCTCCTTTTTGTGCAAATGCATAATTATTAACTAAAACATAAACAGAAATGGCAAAGAAAGACAGCAACATCGTAGCAATCATTACGATGGTTTTCCTGTTCGGAATGATTTCATTCGTTACGAACCTCGCCGCGCCGCTGGGCAACATCTGGAAGATGCAGCCCCAGATTGCCGGTTCCAATGCCCTCGGAATGATGGGTAACATGATGAACTTCCTCGCTTATGCGATTATGGGTATCCCTGCGGGCAACCTGCTCAAGAAAATCGGATACAAGAAGACCATTCTCGCTGCCATAGCGGTAGGATTCGTCGGCGTGCTGGTCCAGTTCCTTTCCGGAGTCGTGGCCTCCTTCCCCGCCAACTTCATCGTCTATCTCCTCGGTGCATTCATCGCCGGATTCTCCGTCTGCATGCTCAATACCGTGGTGAACCCCGCCCTCAAGATTCTCGGCGGCGCACGTTCCAACCAGTACATCCAGATCGGCGGTTCCTTCAACTCCCTCATGGGTACCCTCACCCCTATGCTGGTAGGTGCCATGATAGGCCAGCTGACCGCACAGTCCGTCATCTCTGACGTGAACCCCGTTCTCTATGCGGCAATGGCAGTGTTCGCAATCGCCTTCGTAATCCTTCTCTTCGTTCCCATCGAGGACCCCAAGGCGGCCGACAACGGTGTCTCCGCCGCCAGCCCTTGGAAGTACCGCCATTTCATCTATGGCATCGTCGCCATATTCCTCTATGTTGGTATCGAGGTCGGTATCGCCGGCACGTTGAACTTCTACCTTGCAGACCCTGAGAGCGATGCAGGCATGAATCCCGCTACAGCCGCCGGTATCGCAGGTTTCGTGGCCGGTACATACTGGTTCCTGATGCTTGTAGGCCGTCTGGTTTCTTCCGCCATTTCCGGCAAGGTTTCCGCAAGGGCCCAGCTTACTACGGTGACCACCGTGGCCATCATCCTCATGGTTTGCGCCATCTTCACTTCTCCTTCCGTCCGTGCTACCATGCCCGCATTCACCGGTTCCAGCTTTGCAATGGTTGAGGTTCCTCTCAGCGCACTCCTGCTAGTTCTTTGCGGTCTGTGCACCTCCGTTATGTGGGGCACCATCTTCGACCTCGCCGTCGAGGGCCTCGGCAGCGCAACGGAGAAGGCTTCCGGTATTTTCATGGCAATGGTCGTCGGTGGAGGTATCCTTCCTCTTCTGCAGAACTTCATTGCCGACAAGGCCGGCTATATGCCCAGCTACTGGGTGCTGGTCTGCGGTCTCGCATTCATACTCTTCTTCGCACTCGTAGGTTCGAAGGTTAAAAAAGCATAAAGCATTATGGCAAAAGAACTTGTAATCGGAATCGATGTAGGTGGCCAGACCACCAAGTGCGGCATCGTGGATGCCCGTGGCACCGTGCTTGCCCAGACTGTAATACGCTCTGACAGCCACACTACCGTTGAGCCTTACATAGCCGACCTGGCCGAGGCTCTCAAGAGGATAATCGCCGAGGCCGGTGCCGAGGATAATATCCGCGGCATTGGCGTGGGCGCTCCCAACGGCAACTATTATACCGGTATCATCGAGAACGCCCCCAACCTTACATGGGGCGGCACAAAGTCCATACCTTTCGCCAAACTGCTTTCCAAGGCTATGGGCGGCATTCCCGTGTCCCTTACCAATGATGCCAACGCCGCTGCAATGGGCGAAATGACCTACGGTGCGGCACGAGGCATGAAGAATTTCATCATGATTACCCTTGGCACCGGTGTGGGCAGCGGTATCGTCATCAACGGCGAGGTGGTCTATGGCCACGATGGTTTCGCCGGCGAGCTGGGACATACCTGCGCAGTGCGTCACAACGGCCGTCTGTGCGGTTGCGGCAAGACCGGATGTCTGGAGGCCTATTGCTCCGCTATCGGTATCGCGCGTACCGCCCGCGAGTGGCTGGACCTCAGCGAGGAGCCTTCAAGCCTCCGCAGCCTGGACAAGATTACTTCCAAGGATATCTACGATGCTGCCAAGGAGGGTGACAAGCTTGCTCTGAAGGTGTTCGATTTTACCGGCGAGATGCTGGGTGCGAGCCTTGCTGATTTCATCGCTTTTTCCGCTCCCGAGGCTATCGTCCTTTTCGGCGGTCTGGCAAGGGCTAAGGAGTTCCTTACGGAGCCTGTTACCCGCAGCATGAATGCCAATGTGCTTCCTTTGTGGAGGAACAAGGTTGAGCTTGTGTTCTCTTCCTTGAAGGAGTCCGATGCAGCTATACTCGGTGCTTCCGCTCTTGGCTGGGAGCTCTAGACTTTTTATAATTGGTAGTTTTTTTCTGCCATGCAGCAGTGATGTTGCATGGCAGTTTTTTTAATGTTCCTTAAAACGAAAAAGTGAAAATAATTTTTGAAAAACCGACCGTGTTTTGTTATCTTTGTCCGGTCATTGGGCCAGTGAGGTGGATTAACCATAAAAAACCCATATATGACAAAGCAAGAAGCAATCTACGATGCACGCACCCTCGGGGGCGGAAGAATGATGGCACTTGGATTTCAACATCTGTTCGCGATGTTCGGTGCCACAATCCTTGTCCCGGTAATCACCGGACTCTCAATGTCAGCCACACTCCTTTTCGCAGGACTCGGCACTCTTGTTTTCCATTTATGTACGAAGTTGCGGGTACCGGCATTCCTGGGGTCCTCGTTCGCTTTTCTCGGAGGATACGCCGCAGTGGTATCGATGGGAGAAAGTTACGGACTGAGCGCCTCTGAATCATTGCCTTATGCCTGCATCGGAGTTCTGACTGCAGGCATTTTTTATTTCCTGCTCGCAGGACTTTTCGCTGCATTCGGAGCCAAGAAGGTGATGCGCTACTTCCCTCCCATAGTCACCGGCCCCATCATCATAGCCATAGGCCTCACGCTCTCGGGCTCGGCCATAGCCAACTGCCAGTCCAACTGGTGGATAGCCCTGCTCGCCATAGCGATAATCATAGTGGTCACCATCTGGGGCAGGGGCATAATCGGCATCGTGCCCATACTGCTCGGAGTGCTTGGCTCCTATCTGGTAGCGGCCTGCTTCGGACTCTGCGACTTCACCTCCGTGAAGGAAGCCGCCTGGGTCGGCCTTCCCGTGAAATGGGAGAATACGGTCTTGTCCGTGTTCGAGAATCCCAACTGGGGCCTGATTCTTTCGGCAATCATAGCTATACTGCCCATTTCCCTGGCCACCACCATGGAACATATAGGCGACATGTGCGCCATTTCCTCCACCACCGGCCGCAATTTCCTGGAGGACCCCGGCCTGCATCGCACCCTCATGGGTGACGGTCTTGCCACCGCGCTGGCTTCCATGTTCGGCGCACCCGCCAATACCACCTACGGAGAGAACACCGGAGTGCTGAACCTCACCAAGGTTTACGACCCCAGGGTGGTCCGCATTGCCGCCTACCTCTCCATCCTGCTGTCCTTCTGCCCCAAGTTTTCCGCTCTCATCGGGGCCATGCCTGCCGCCACCATCGGGGGCGTATCGCTGGTGCTCTACGGTATGATTTCGGCAGTCGGCGTGAGGAACGTGGTCGAGAACAGGGTGGACTTCTCTTCTTCCCGAAACGTGATTATAGCGGCACTGATGCTGGTGCTGGCGATAGGAATAAAATATGGAGCAAACGATTCTGTGTCAATTGGTTTCACTTCTCTTTCCGGTCTTGCCATAGCCGCCATCGTGGGCGTGTTGCTCAATGCATTCCTGCCCGGTATGGACTATGAGTTCGGATCCAATCCCCAAGGGGACATATCCGTGGACTTCGAAGTGAACAGCAAGATTCAGAAAAACTAAGAAGCTGTTTTGAAATGGTTGCCGAAATTTTATATGAGCCATTTTTGAGTCAGCTTCAAATCCGAAGAGGGCGCGAAGCGGTTGCTTCGTAACCGATGAGGATGCAGAAGATGGCCGGAAAGGGCCATAGAAAATGAGAGTAATTATTTCAAAACAGCTTCTGAGACTTCATCCATTATATATTAACCATAAACTACGATTTATGCTTAAAAAAACCTTCATCGCCGTTGCATTTGCAACGCTCTGCACTGGCTGGGCGGCCTCTGCGCAGACAAACCTCCAGGTGTTCTACGATTTCGGAAAGGATCGTAAACATGTGACTACCACCATTGAAGGCTTCTATGCCGACAACTGGGGAAACACGTTCTTCTTCATCGACCATGACTTCAACGCCAAGGACTCCGACAACAAGATCGAGGCCCCTGCTGGAACCTACATGGAGATTGCAAGATGTCTGAACTTCTGGCAGAACACCCCTGTCTCTCCGCTTAGCCTTCATGTGGAATACAACGGCGGTATATATCAGGGTTACACCATCAAGAATGCCTTCCTGGCAGGTCTTGACTGGTTCATCCACTCCAAGGATTTCCGCAACACCCTGAATCTGAAGGTGCTATACAAGTATATCCATAAGACTCACGCCACGGTCCCCATGCAATTTACCGTGGTATGGGGAATGCAGGACCTCTTCGGTCTCAAAGGCTTGAGGTTCAGTGGTTTCGCTGATTTCTGGTGGGAGGACCATACCCTGTTTACCGACAATAAGGGCAACCCTCTCGCCACATCTCAGCAGTCGCGCGTAGTGTTCATTTCCGAGCCTCAGCTCTGGTACAATGTCGGCCGTCACTTCGGTGTGGACAATCTCAATATCGGAGGCGAGGTTGAACTTAGCTTCGACTTCGGCACGGCAAAGGGCTTCTGGGCTCGTCCCTGTGCCGGTCTCAAATGGGTTTTCTAAAATAACAGACTGAACTTAAATTAGCTATGACAAATATTCTTTCCAAGTGCTTCGGTTTCGATAGCACAAAACATTCAGTTCGTACCGAGCTGGATGCAGGTCTTACCACATTCCTTACCATGGCCTACATACTGGCCGTCAATCCCGGAATATTCAGCGCCCTTGAGAGCCAGGGCATGCCCGTCGGGGCAGTGTTCACGGCTACAGCCCTTGCTGCAATATTCGGTACCCTCGTAATGAGCCTCTATGCCAAAAAGCCTTTCGGTCTTGCTCCGGGCATGGGCCTCAATGCCTTCTTCGTGTTCACCGTCTGTCTTGGAATGGGATGCACCTGGCAGTTCGCGCTGACCGCCGTGCTGCTTGAGGGTATCTTGTTCATTATATTGACTATCACTAATTTGCGTACGTTGATAGTCAACTCCATACCTTCCGGCCTCAAGAACGCCATCGGCGTCGGTATAGGTCTGTATATAGCCTTCATAGGCCTGCGCAATGCCGGTTTCATTGTGAACAATGATGCTACGGCCGTTGCCATGGGCGACCTCGGCAGCCCTGCTGTGCTTCTGTCCATCATCGGCTTCTTCATTACTTCCATACTGGTCATTCTGAAGGTCCGCGGAGGAATGCTGATAGGTATTTTGGTGACGGCCGTCATAGGCATTCCCATGGGCATTACCAAATTTTCCGGAATCGTTTCCGCACCGCCGTCCATAGCCCCTGTTTTCTGCCAGTTCGAGTGGGGAGAAATCCTGAGCTGGAAGATGCTCGGAGTGGTGATAACCTTCCTGTTTATCGATTTGTTCGATACCATAGGTACTGTCGTCGGAGTATCCGTCAAGTCCGGAATGGTGGACAAGGACGGCAAGATTGACGGTATAGGCAAGATGCTGCTGGCCGATTCCCTGGCCACAACCGCCGGTGCCTGCTTCGGTACTTCCACCACCACGACCTATATTGAGAGCGCTGCCGGCGTTGCCGAGGGCGGCCGTACCGGTCTGACCTCCTTCGTGATAGCGGTGATGTTCGCACTGGCCCTGTTCTTCTCGCCCCTGTTCCTTGCCATTCCTGCCGCCGCGACAGGCCCCGTGCTGGTAATAGTCGGCGTTATGATGATGTCGCCGGTGAAGAACATCGACTGGGAAGACTACTCCGAGGCCATCCCCGCCCTGGTCACCATGCTGCTCATGCCTCTTGCGTACAGCATCAGCGAAGGTATTCTGCTGGGCATCATATCCTACACGGTGCTTAACCTCTGCACAGGCAAAGTAAAGAAACTCAATCCTACCATAGGCATACTCGCAGCCCTGTTCATCTGCAAGTATCTCTTCATGTAGCCTTGAGGCTGTTGTATTCAAAGGCCCCGTCGAAGTACTTCCGGCGGGGTTATTTGTGTCATTTAAATACAGGCTGGTTAAAGAATTTTCTTTTACCCATTCCTCCGATAGATCTCCAAAACGCCTTTGCCGCAAAGATTGAAGTCATCGAGCAGCAGAAATCCCTTGTCAAACAATCCCTGTAGAAAACCCAAACACTCCTTTCCAGCCGCATGGACCACTATTTCAGCGATTAAATTGGTATCCAATTTGGTTACCAAATTTATTATGCTTATATTTGCAGGAGATAATAAAAAACGGATAGAAATGGTTATTGTTAACAGCAGAGAATTTCGCTCCAATCAGGGGAAATACCTTGATATGGCCGCCAGAGGTCAGGGCCTGATACTTCGCTCAAGGCGTGGTTCCTTCAAGATTACGCCATTGACCGAGGATGATACACTGATGTCAAAGGAAGAATTCTTCCGTAAAATCGATCAGGGTATTCAGGACATCAAGGCTGGGAAAGGCTATAAAGTGCAGTCAAGGGAAGAACTTGAAAGATTTTTGGATACTCTATGAGTTACTCGGTAGAATTGTCTCCAGATGCGGCGAAGGATTTGGCAAAACTGCGGAAAAGCGAGCCCAAAGCATTCGAGAAGGCACTGACCCTTCTTGACGAACTTGCCGTGCATCCCAGAACTGGCACCGGCAAGACACGTGTATCCATCTCGCTTTGCGATGTCCTGCTGCGTGCCTGTGCCTAGGTTAAACGCTCTTACACTTTGTTACCTTATTTTGAAGAAAATTCGTTAATTTTGTAGGTTATTGCAAATCATAAGAAAATATGATAACCGGCGAAATAAAAAATCGCGTTGACCAGATCTGGGACACTTTCTGGACGGGAGGCATAACCAATTCTCTTACTATCCTGGAGCAGATGACCTATCTGTTCTTCATGAAGATGTTGGACGACGCCCAGACAGACCGTGAAGCGGCCGCAGGCATCTTCGGTGCCCGTATAGACAACCCCGTATTCAAGACAGGTGAGAAGTGGCACAACCCGGACACGGACAAGGATGTCCCTTACGAATCCCTCCGCTGGCACGTATTCAAGAACTACGAGGCCGAGAAAATGTTCAACACGGTTCGTAATGACGTTTTCCCCTTCATAAAGAATATGGGCGATGCAAAGGAATCTGCCTACACCCGGTACATGAAGGACGCTGTGTTCCTGATTCAGAATCCCCGCACGCTCACACGCGTAGTGGACGGCATCAATGAACTGGACATGAACAACCGGGACACCATGGGCGATGTCTATGAGTACATCCTTGGCAAGATGGCGGCATCCGGCACCAACGGCCAGTTCCGCACCCCTCGTCATATCATCCGGATGATGGTGAACTTGATGCAGCCCACGTTGAAGGACGAAATCTGCGACCCGGCCATGGGCTCCGCGGGCTTCATCGTGGAGTCTGCCAAATACATTCAGGAGCATTACCGCAAGGAGCTCTTGAACAAGGAGAATTCTGACTGGTACCGCTCAGGGATGTTCCACGGCTTTGATACGGACACAACGATGCTACGTATCGGTGCCATGAACCTGATGCTGCACGGGGTGGACGCTCCGGACGTGAAATGGCAGGACAGTGTTTCCGACCAGAATACCGACACAAACAAATACACCCTCTGCCTGGCCAATCCTCCGTTTGCAGGCAGTATCGACGGGCAGGTAATTGCCAAGACGCTTACGGCCATCGCTTCCACCAAGAAGACAGAACTGCTCTTCCTGGCCCTCTTTGTCCGTATGTTGAGGGTAGGTGGTCGATGCGCGAGCATCGTTCCTGACGGCGTTCTTTTTGGCAACTCCTCGGCTCACCAGGCCATCAGGAAAGAATTGGTTGACCATCAGCGTCTGCAGGCAGTTATCTCCATGCCTTCCGGCGTGTTCCAGCCCTATTCCGGCGTTTCTACCGCCATCCTGGTCTTCACCAAGACCAATGCCGGTGGTACTGATAAGGTCTGGTTCTACGATATGAAAGCAGATGGCTTCTCGCTGGATCAGAAGCGTACGGAGGTGGCCGACAACGATATTCCCGATGTAGAA
>JAFVCK010000034.1 GCA_017479265.1 Bacteroidales bacterium
AAGAATAGCCGGTGTTGATTTACCGAACAACAAACGCGGAGAAATAGGTCTGACCTATATCTTCGGAATCGGCCGCTCCTCCGCAAGGAAGATCCTCGACGACTGCGGTATCGATTATGACACCAAGGTGAACGAGTGGGACGACGACCAGATCGCCAAGATCCGCGCCGAGAGCAACGAAAACTACAAGATCGAAGGTGAGCTCCGTTCTACCGTCCAGATGAACATCAAGCGCCTCATGGATATCGGTTGCTACCGTGGTATCCGTCACCGTATCGGTCTCCCTGTGCGCGGTCAGAGCACCAAGAACAACGCCCGTACACGTAAGGGTAAGAAGAAGACTGTTGCCAACAAGAAGAAAGCAACCAAATAACATTTGATGAATTATGGCAAAGAAAACAACAACAACCAAGAAGAGAGTCGTCAAGGTTGAAGCGATTGGTGAAGCTCATATTTCATCAACGTTCAACAACGTCATCGTCACGCTCACCAATGCGACGGGTCAGGTCATCAGCTGGTCCTCAGCCGGAAAGTGCGGCTTCAGGGGCAGCAAGAAGAACACTCCCTATGCAGCTCAGATGGCAGCAGAGGATGCTTCCAGGACCGCTTTCGACGCAGGTCTGCGCAAGGTGAAGGTATATGTGAAGGGTCCTGGAGCAGGTCGTGAGTCCGCAATCCGCACCATCAACAATGCAGGTATCGAGGTCACTGAAATCGTCGATGTCACCCCTATGCCTCACAACGGGTGCAGACCTAAAGGCCAGCGTAAAGTTTAACTGATTAAAATTCATTTGCTATGGCAAGATATACAGGTCCCAGTACCAAGATAGCACGTAAATTCGGCGAGCCCATTTTCGGCGCGGATAAGTATTTCGAGAAGAGAAATTATCCTCCGGGACAGCACGGTGCAGCCCGCAAGCGCGCCCGCAAGTCCACCGAGTATGGCACCCAGCTCAAGGAGAAACAGAAGGTCAAATACATGTACGGAGTTCTGGAGCGCCAGTTCCGCAACACCTACAACAAGGCTTCCCGCATGCAGGGCCAGAAGGGTGAGAACCTTATCATCCTGCTCGAGTCCCGTCTTGACAACGTGGTGTACCGCATGGGCATAGCTCCCAGCCGCGCCGCTGCACGCCAGCTCGTCCTTCACAAGCACATTACCCTCTGCGGTACCGTTTGCAACGTACCTTCAGCTCAGGTAAAGCAGGGTGACGTAGTTGCAGTCCGCGAGCGTTCCAAGAGCCTCGAGGTCATCCAGAACAGCGTTGCTTCCGCAAGCAAGTATTCCTGGATTGAGTTCGATGCCGCAACTCTCACCGGCAAGTTCCTCAACACCCCTGTAAGGGCAGAGGTTCCCGAGACTATCAACGAGCAGCTCATCGTCGATCTCTACTCCAAGTAATGATTAACACCTAAAAAGAAACAATATGGCAATCTTAGCATTTCAGAAACCGGACAAGGTTATAATGCTCGAAGGCACTGATACCGTCGGTCGTTTCGAGTTCAGGCCCCTGGAGCCTGGCTATGGACAGACCATAGGCAATGCACTTCGCCGCATTCTGCTGTCCTCTCTGGAAGGTTTTGCTATCAGCTCGATTCGCATCAGCGGTGTCAACGAAGAGTTCGATACCATCCCCGGTGTCATCGAGGGTATGCAGGACATCATCCTTAACCTCAAGCAGGTCAGGCTCAAGCAGATGGTAGAGTCTGTGGATACCGAAACCGCCAACATCACCGTCAGCGGCAAGCAGGAGTTTACAGCAGAGGATATCTCCAAGGGATTGTCTTCTTTCAAGGTGCTGAACCCCGACCTCCATATTTGCTCTCTGGAGCCTTCCGTCAAGATAGAGCTTACACTCGTCATCACCAAGGGCCGCGGCTTCGTCCCTGCCGAGGAGATGCGCGATGAGAACACCCCCATCGGTACGATTCCCATCGATGCAATCTACACTCCTATCCGCAAGGTCAACTGGACCGTGGACAACTGGCGTGTCGAGCAGAAGACAGACTACGAGAAGCTGAACCTCGAAATCGTTACCGACGGTTCCATTTCTCCTAATCTGGCTCTCCAGGAGGCTGCAAGCATCCTCATCTATCACTTCAAGCTTTTCACGGACGACAAGAAGATTACTCTTGAAAGCACCGTGGAGAACGATTCCAAGGAACTCGACGAAGAGTCGCTCCGCATGAGGCATCTGCTTCTTACCAAGCTTTCAGACATGGGTCTGTCCGTCAGGGCATACAACTGCCTGAAGGCTGCGGAAATCGATACCTTCGCAGACCTGGTTTCCTACTCTCGCAACGAACTGATGAAGTTCCGCAACTTCGGTAGGAAGTCGCTCAACGAAATCGACCTGCTTGTAGAAAAGATGAAGCTCCAGTTCGGAATGGATGTCAAGAAGTATAATATCGAAGTTAAGAAAAAGGAACAGTAACTATGAGACACAATAAGGCAATCAATCACCTCGGACGTCAGAGCGGTCACCGCAAGGCCCTCCTTGCCAACATGTCTTGCTCGCTGATTCAGTACAAGAGAATCAACACCACCGTTGCAAAGGCAAAGGCACTCAAGACATACCTGGAGCCCATCATCACCAAGTCCAAGGATGACTCTACACACTCCCGCCGTGTCGTATTCAGCTACCTCAAGAGCAAAGAGGCTGTCACCGAACTCTTCCGCAACATCGCTCCGAAGATTGCGGACCGTCCCGGTGGATATCTCCGCGTTCTGCACACCGGTTTCCGCAAGGGTGACGGCAGCGAAATGGCCCTCATAGAATTCGTTGATTTCAACGAGGCCGCACTCGCATCCGCTCCCAAGAAGGAGGCTCGCAAGAGCACCCGCCGCAGCCGCGCAAAGAAGGCTGAGGCCGCTGCAGAGGCACCCCAGGCTGAGGCTCCTCAGGCTGAATAAGACCTTGCAAGACGTAAAAGGGACTGGAAGTTTTTTCCGGTCTCTTTTTCTTTACCCCTATATATCACACTAACCACAGATTTATGAATATCATTTTTTGCATAGTGCCCGCCGCAGCTGTCCTGGCCCTGGTTTTCGCCTGGATGTTCTTCCGCGGCATGATGAAAGAGAGCGAAGGCACTGCCACCATGAAGGAGATAGCCCAGTATGTCCGCGAGGGTGCCATGGCCTACCTCAAGCAGCAATACAAGGTGGTCACCATAGTCTTTGTCGTGCTGGCGGTATTTTTCGCTGTCCTGGCATACGGATTCGGAATCCAGAATCCCTGGGTGCCCTTCGCCTTCCTGACCGGCGGTTTCTTCTCCGGGCTTGCAGGCTTCGTGGGCATGAAAACGGCCACATACGCGTCCGCACGTACCGCCAACGCCACTTCCCGCAGCCTGAATGCAGGCCTCAAGGTGGCATTCCGCAGCGGTGCCGTCATGGGACTCACCGTGGTGGGTCTCGGCCTTCTGGACATCTCCATCTGGTGGTGGATTCTCCAGGCCGTATATGACCCCTCCGACACCCAGAACCTCGTGGTCATAACCACTACCATGCTTACCTTCGGAATGGGTGCCTCCACCCAGGCCCTGTTCGCCCGTGTAGGCGGCGGCATATACACCAAGGCCGCCGACGTGGGAGCCGACATAGTCGGCAAGGTCGAGCAGGATATCCCTGAGGATGACCCCCGCAATCCCGCCACCATCGCCGACAACGTCGGTGACAACGTTGGTGACGTGGCCGGAATGGGTGCCGACCTGTACGAGTCCTATTGCGGTTCCATACTCGCGACCATGGCCCTCGGAGCGTCCGCGTTCTTCGGCGACACGGCCATGCAGATAAAGGCTATACTGGCCCCCATGTCCATAGCTGCCATAGGCGTAGTGCTCTCTATCATAGGTATTTACGCCGTGCGCACCAAAGAGGGCGCATCCCTTCAGCAGCTGCTCGGCTCACTGAGCAAGGGTACCAACCTGAGTTCCATACTCATTGCAGCCGCCACTTTCGGGATATTCTACCTGCTGGGCTTCGGCAACTGGTGGCAGCTGTCCCTCAGCGTGCTGACAGGCCTTCTCGCCGGCGTTATAATCGGCAAGGTGACGGAGTATTACACCTCCCATTCCTATAAGCCTACCCGCAAGCTTGCCGAGAGCGCCCAGACAGGTTCGGCTACGGTGATAATCAGCGGAGTAGGTCTCGGAATGATTTCTACGGCCATACCCGTCGTCACCATAGCGGTCGCCATTCTCCTTGCATACGGCTTTGCGACCGGCTTCGTCTTCGACCCCGCCACCCTCAGCCACGGCCTCTATGGAGTGAGCATTGCCGCTGTCGGCATGCTCTCCACCCTCGGCATCACCCTTGCAACCGACGCATACGGCCCCATAGCCGACAATGCCGGCGGCAATGCCCAGATGAGCGAGCTGGACCCTTCGGTGCGTGAAAAGACCGATGTCCTGGATGCCCTCGGCAACACTACCGCAGCCACCGGAAAGGGCTTTGCCATAGGTTCTGCGGCGCTCACCGCCCTGGCCCTTCTGGCTTCCTACATAGAGGAAATCAAGATTGGCTTCGGACATATAGGGACCGCCGTGCTGAATATTGGCGACAGGGTAGTGGACGTGACCAGCGCCACCATTCCAGATATTGTTGCATATTACGATATTACGCTGATGAACCCCGTCGTTCTGGCCGGCATTTTCATCGGTGCCATGATGGCCTTCCTCTTCTGCGGACTTACCATGAACGCAGTGGGCCGCGCCGCCCAGAAGATGGTGGTGGAGGTGCGCCGTCAGTTCCGCGAAATTGCAGGCATTCTGGAAGGCCGTCAGCGTCCGGACTACACTTCCTGCGTGAAGATTTCCACCCGTGCAGCCCAGCATGAGATGGTGTTCCCGTCCATTCTGGCCATAGTGGTGCCTGTCCTGGTGGGCCTTGTGCTTGGTCCTGCCGGCGTGATAGGACTTCTGTCCGGAGGCCTTGGCGCCGGCTTTGTGCTGGCCATATTCCTTGCCAATTCCGGCGGTGCCTGGGACAATGCCAAGAAGTATGTAGAAGAGGGTAATTTCGGCGGCAAGAACTCCGAGAGCCACAAGGCTACCATCGTGGGTGACACCGTGGGCGACCCCTTCAAGGATACCAGCGGCCCTTCGCTCAACATACTCATAAAGCTCATGAGCATGGTCTCCATCGTAATGGCCGGCCTCACGGTGCTTCTGCACTGAGGAACATTAAAAAATAACCTGCATCACCATGAACCGCCTCACTCCGTTCGGCCCCTCCCATTGCGAGCAATGGGCCCCTCCCTCTTACGCGGCCGAGGGTGGCCACGGGTTCAGATGATGCAGGTTATTTTTTACATTTACTAAGCGGCTGATTTCAAAATAAATGTTATCTTTGTACTGATGGTAAGAAACTGCAAGCATATTGCGTGGATGGCGGTGCTTTCGGCACTGCTGCTTTTTATTGCAGTTCCCCTCGGCGCGCAGGAGCGCAAGGGCATAATACGGGGCCGGGTGTTCGAGAATTTCCTCACGCGGGACTCCTCCAAGTATGAAGTCCCGCTGCAGAAAGTTAGGATTGTAGTCACGCAGGGCGGCGACAGCACTGTAACGAGGACTGACGGAATGGGCGTATTTTATCTAAGCAAGCTCGCAATCGGGGAAGCCCATCTGAAATTCTCTTCAAAAGGCTATTACGACCAGCACATAGTCCTTGATGTCCAGGAAGACGAGAGCCTTCTGTATGTCGAAATGTTCCGCAAGCCCGAATCGCTTTCCGGAGCCCGTGTCGTAGCCGTGGTCCCGCCGATGACCCATCGCAAGGATACGATAATCTACAATGCGGCGGCAGTCTCCCTGAATGAAGGAGAAAATGCCATTGAAATACTTCGTCAGATGCCCGGAGTGGAAATCCGGGATGGCAAAATATACGTAGGCGGCCAGCAGGTCAAGCGCACCTATGTCAACGGCAGGCTGATATACGGCGACAATGCCTCCAAGCCCCTGACGGCCATAGTAGCAGAAGATGTCACCAACATAAAGACATACGAGGAACTCTCAGTCGAGGACAGGCTAAAAGGCAATAAGAACGGCAAGAAGGACAGGGTGCTGGACGTAACTACCAAAGATCCTGTCTTCAGCGCCTTCGACGGCCATATCCTCGCCAGCGGCGGAGCCGATGCTTCACGTAGTTCGGAAGGCCGCATCCAGCCCCGCTATCAGGGAGCTTTCTCTGGAAGCCTCTTCTCCGAACAGCTGCTTGCATCGCTGAAATTCAACGCCAACAACATAGGCCGCTCGGACAACGCCCTGCAGAGCCTGAACCAGCCGTACGGGGCTCTGCACAGCAATAACGACAAGCTGCTGGCGGAGCTGTCATTCAGCAAGTTCTGGGGAGACCGCCTTCTGGGGAGCTCCGTAAACGCCGGATACAGCTTCACAAGAAACCATAGCCGCACGTTCAGCAATTCACTGCAAGATTATTTCGCCACAGGGTCGAGCCCGGCCCGCCAGTACGCCGACACGTCCAGAGCAGTCACCAAGGACGGCACCCACAATATCTATGCGGCCCTGAATCTCAATACTTCCAAAGCCGGAAGGTTTCTCATTTCCACCAAACTCGGCATCAGGCGTTCCCTCTCGGATTCCTACTCTGGGACAAGGTCTGTGCAGGGAGAGGATATTGCGCGGACCGCCCAGCGTAGCGACGGCTCCATGCGGGGCATTGCCTGGGACGGCTCCTTCTATTGGTCCAAAAACCATACGGAAAGCGGCTGGGCTCCATACGTGAGAGTGGCTGCAAATGTAGGCGGCTCCTCCGAAGGCCGGGCCGTAGTCGATACCCTCGCGAGTTCATTCCATCGCAGGAAACTTTCCATAGAGGGCGGCGGACGCAACTGGTCCGTGACAGCGGATGCCGGAGTCAGTAAACAGCTGGTAAACAATGACTCCGTCACTTTCGTAATCATGCCGGGGCTTGCCGCGGAAGTCTCTTCCTCACGCAGTAAATCCCTGTCCATGGACCTTATTGACCCGGACAATCCCGTTACCGATGCCGTAAATACATACGACTATTCCAACGACCTGGCCGGCATCAACTTAGGGCTGCCGATAGAATACACTTCCAAAGCCGGGTCGCTGTTTCTTTCCCTCTCCCCGGGATTCCGCCGCTCCGCCAACCTCGAAAGGCTGCCCGGCGAAGACGGATTTGCCAAGCTGTTCTTCACTCCGGACGCACAGATAAGTTTTCACAACAGGGAAATATATGCCGGATATCATTTGAATACCCGGATTCCTGCCCTGGAACAGCTGCGTGAGCGCATAGATGACAGGAACCCTATGTTCATCCAAGCCGGCAATTCCGCCCTCAAGGCTTCCCATACACACACCGTTTCAGTATCCTGGCACCACTCCATAGACAACAAGTACCTTCCTTCCAACGTGAATGTCAAACTGAATTCCTCCCTGGCAGACAATCCCGTGGTTTCCAACAGCATATATTACTCCACTCCTACCCACATCACCGGGTGGGGAGGATACGACATACAGCCCGGAACAACCTTTACTACATACGAGAATGCTTCCGGTCCCTCCTTCAACATGCAGTTGTCCATGTCGTATGTCATCCGTCTCCAGAAAATCAAGTCCAATGTGCATCTTGATGCCGGACTCGATTGGGCCTCGTCGCCGATGTATGTATCCGGAACGATGATGCGCAGCCGCGACCTGGTACCGGATGCCGGTGTTTCATACAATTACCGGGGCAAGGTCTTCAACGCCAGGCTTTCATACGGCGTATCATATCTTCGGGGGACCAACAATGCAGGCCAGGTGATTACCACGGCCTTGAAGAACAGTTATTCAGCTTCTTTGGGCCTCAATATCGCAAAGAAGTTCTTTGTCAATACCGAGACCTCAGGCACCCTCAACCACTATCTTTCCGGGGGACTCAAGGATGTCAACATATTCACCGTCAACGCCTGCGCCGGAGTAAGGCTTCTCAAAGGCCGCCTCATCATTTCGGCCTCCGCCAGCGATTTGCTCTCCAGAAGCAACTCATATTCGGTCAACAATTCCGCCGACCATCGCCTGCAGACATGGACACCATCCTTCGGAAGGTACTACATGCTCAACGTTGCCTTCCGTCTGAACAAGACTTCCGCCAAGTCTTCACCTTTGGATATGTTTGGAAGGTCCGACTATTTCAACAGTGCCGGAAGGTAGGTCTGTAAATTTGTAAGCCCTTTATATTGCTTGTTTCAAGGAATTTTGCTAAATTTGACGGACTAATGCTTTGTGTTTAACTTGCAATTTTTAAGCAGGTTGGCGTTTAAAATGGCAGATTGTTGCAATTTGATGGCGAAATTTTGAATTGATGAAACATTTGGGTGATAAATTGTTAAGATGGCTGAGCGTCCTGCTTATAATAGGGGGGGGTGGAGTCGCCATATCCCTGCAGGCGCAGGATAAGAAGACCAAGACGGTTCAAGGAACGGTAATGGATGAGGGAGGAGAGCCTCTTCCCGGCGCATCGGTGTATTCCAAGAAAGACAAAGTGGGCGTGTCCGCCGACAAGGACGGGCATTTCGTCATAATTGCTCCTTCCGGCGCTACCCTTACCGTGGAATTCATGGGCTATGAGTCCCAGGTCATAGAAGTATCTTCCTACAAGGAAGGACGCGGCCTCCGGATATTCCTCAAGGAAGACAAGACCAACACCCTGGACGAAGTGGTTGTGACCGGTATCTTCACCCGCAACAAGGAGTCCTTTACCGGAGCGGTGCAGGCCATAACCGGAGAACAGCTCAAGAGGGTGGCCAACAGCAATGTGGTCGAGTCCCTCAAGAACATGGACCCTTCGCTTCTCATCCTAGACAACCTGGAGGCCGGCTCCAACCCCAATGCAATGGCTTCCATGCAGATACGAGGCGCATCTACCATAGGTCTCGAGACTACTACCCTCAAGAGCGGCTTCCTCAACAAGTCCAACCAGCCCCTTTTCATACTGGACGGCTTCGAGACCTCCCTTGAGCGCATCACCGACATGGATATGAACCGTATCCAGAGCATCACGATTCTCAAGGATGCCTCGGCCAAGGCCATCTATGGAGCCAAGGGCTCCAACGGAGTCATAGTCATAGAGACCAAGGCCCTGTCCGCCGAGAAGTCCGCCGTCACATACAACGGAAACGTCACCATAGAGGCTCCGGACCTTAGCAGTTACAACCTCTGCAATGCCCTTGAAAAGCTCGAGATTGAGCGCCGTGAAGGCTATTACTCCTCGAATGACAGTTATTCTACAGCCGCGCTTCAGCAGCTCTACTGGCAGAGGCTCAAGAGGGCCAGGGAAGGAGAGAGCACATACTGGCTGTCCAAGCCCCTTCGCCTTGGCATAGGCCATAAACATTCCCTTGCCGTGGAGCTTGGCACCAGAGACCTCAAGGCCATAGCGACCTTCTCCTACAACGATGTGCAGGGTGCCATGAAAGGCTCTTACCGCGATGTCATTTCCGGCGATGTCAACCTCGCCTACAGGAGGTCCAAATGGACATTCCGCAACATCCTGAGCGTTTCCTACAAGAAGAGCGAGGATTCCCCGTGGGGCGATTTCAGCGAATATGCCTCCCTCAATCCTTACTATACGCCTTACGACGAGGAGGGCAACCTCAAGAAAATCCTTGATTCCGGTTCCGTGGGCGAAGGCATGTTCAAGGCTGTTACCCCGAGGGTAAGCAACCCTATGTGGAATGCCAACATAGGCACCAAATATTCCAGCGAATACCTGGCCGTTTCGGACAATTTCTATGTTGAGTACCAGCTGCTCAAGGCCCTCAAGCTGGTGGCTCGTTTCGGACTGGACACCCAGCGCTCGCAAAGCGATGATTTCCGCCCTGCTGACCATACGGAGTTCATACTGACTTCGGCCGACACCGACCTTATGCTGCGAAGAGGAGACTATACCCAGTCCAACGGACGTTACACCACCTTCTCCGGGGACGTTTACGCCCAGTTCAACCATAAGTTCGCAGACAAGCACGATGTCTTCGCCACGGCCCAGTACAATCTCTCGCACACTTCCTATTCCGAGGTTGTGAACTATGCCGAGGGCTTCCCGAACAGCAATATGAAGAATATAGTGTTCGCCCGCCAGTATGCCATGGATTCCACTCCTACCGGAGCGGAGGGATTGAACCGCAACCTGGGAGCCCTGCTCACTGCGGGATATTCCTACGACAACCGCTATATGATGGATGCCACCATAAAGGGCAGTGCCACCTCCGTCTTCGGCACCAAGAACCACTGGGGCATATTCTGGAGCGCCGGCGTGGCCTGGAACATCCACAACGAGCACGCCGTCAAGGATGCCCTTCCGTGGCTGACCGAGCTCAAGCTGCGCGCCAGCCTCGGTTCTTCGGGCAACCAGAACTTCTCCACCAACGTGGCCCTCCCGGTATATACCTACTACAACTCCAACTACTACAACGGATTCACCGGAGCCAGCCTTTCCAACATGGAGAATCCAAACCTGGGCTGGGAGGACAAGATGGAATACAACATAGGCCTTGATTTCCGTACCAAGCGCATCAACGCCGTCATCGACGCATATATAGCAGACACCCGCAACCTGGTGTTCTCAAGGAGCATACTTCCTTCGACCGGCTTCGCCTCCGTCAACGACAACATGGGAAAGGTCCGCAACAAGGGCATAGAGGCTTCCCTGAGCTACACCGTGTGGCAGAGGAAGAGTTCATACCTGAGCCTGTTTGCCAAGATAGCGGTCAATGACAACAGGGTGCTGGAAATCTCCGATGCCCTGAGGGCCTACAATGAGCAGCAGGCCGCCATGGCGCTGGAGAACCATTCCACCGCTCCCGTGGTCCAGTACTACGACGGCATGCCCCTGCACTCTATCTGGGCCGTCCGTTCCCTTGGCATCAACGCCTCCGACGGAAAGGAGATTTATCTGGACCGGAACGGCGACATTACCGATACATGGTCGGCCTCCGACCTTTTCAACTGCGGCTCTTCGGACCCTGTCTATAATGGCAACTTCGGCATCAACGGAGAGCTCTGGGGCGTGGGTCTGAGCCTCGTATTCACCTACTATGGAGGAGGTTACCTCTACAATACCACCTTGAGGGACAAGGTGGAGACAGCCTCTCTGGAGAACAACGTCGACAGGCGTATCCTCGCGGGACGCTGGTCCAGGGACCTCGAAGGCCGTACCGCCTTGTACCGCATGCCTGACTCTTCATCCTCTTCCATGGCTACCAGCCGTTTCGTGCAGAAGAACAACGTGATGAACATATCTTCCGCATCCCTGTACTATGAGTTCCCCACCAGGCTGGTGCGCAAGATTCATCTGGACAGGTTGAGGCTCTCCTTCTTCACGAACGACCTCTATACCTTCTCTTCAATTACCGTGGAGCGCGGAACTTCCTATCCCTATGCAAGGAGTTTCTCCTTTTCACTCAATCTGACATTCTAAGGCTATGAGAACAAAAAGCATAATATGTATTCTTGCCGCCTCGCTCACCCTGGCCTCCTGCAACGACTGGCTGAATGTCACCTCTTCCAACCAGGTGTCCGATGCCCGCCTGTTCTCTACCAGGACCGGTTTCCTTGAGGCCCTTTCAGGCATTTATATCGACATGGCTTCGACGGACAATTACGGAATGAACGACACATGGTATGCAATGGACCTGTGCTGCATGCCGTATGCTTCGACCTCCAACAACTATTATACTGACCTTCAGGAACATCGCTATACCAATTCCCGTATCTATCCTATAATCCACAGCATCTGGCAGGGCGGATACAATGTCATAGCGAATGTCAACAAGACCCTTGCGGAGCTCGAGGCCCATCCCGAGATTGTCACGGACGAGTTGGAGCGCAACCTTATCCACGGCGAGCTCCTCGGCATCAGGGCATATATGCACTTTGACCTCATGAAGATGTTCGGAGCCTCTTCGTGGACAGGCGAGAAGGCCTCGCTGCTTACTATACCCTATGTCCGCACATACAGCAAGGACCCCGAGGTCCAGCGCTCATATACCGCCACCCTGGAGCTGCTTCACGAAGATATTGCCGCCGCTCTCGTACTGCTTGAAAAGGACCCTGTCCGCGGGGAAGTCAGCAGCGATTTCCAGGAAGGCCCCAATGTGGACGGATATTGGAACAACAGGAACAAGCATCTGAACTATATAGCGCTCAAGGCCCTCCTGGCAAGGGTTCTTGTGTGGGAAGACAAATGGGACGAGGCCGCCGTGGCGGCGCAGGAAGTGATTGACGAGGCTTTTGCCTGCTCCCTGGTGTCGTGGTTCGATGCCGAGGAAATGGTTAAGAAGACCTCCAGCGACCTTGTGGACTGGACCATGTCCACGGAGCATATTTTCTGCCTTGAGTCCACCGACATGTACAATACCGTCACCATCAACTTTGCCGCAGGCAGCACTTCTACCGATGCTTCCATCAAGTTTGATACTTCCGATGTTGACGGATGGCTCTTTCCCAAGGCGCTCATAATTTTAGGCGACCTTTCTCCTGTCGAGGATGTGCGCGGCCCCGCCCTTATGCTCAGTTACACCAACACGGGCTATGCCATAAACAAGTATTACACATCCACTTCCTATCCTACAGAGTATCGTAACAAGATTCCGATGATACGCCTTCCCGAAATGTATTACATAATCGCGGAAAAGGCCCTCAGGGATGATGATGCAAAGGCTTTCTATGATGCCCTTAATGCCGTGCGCTCCCACAGGGGAATTTCCGCCCCCTTGGAGGAATCTGCATATTCGGATGATTCTGTCCTGTCCCCTTCGGAAATGCGCTGGCAGGGTGGTTCGTATCAATTATATGCTGAATATTTAAAAGAATTTGTGGGAGAAGGGCAGGCCTTCTACTTTATCAAGCGCTTCATGCCTTATTCTATGGAGGTCAAGCACACTAGCGTAAGTTACATCTACACTGATTGGCGGACCCTTACATTCCCTTATCCTGTTGAGGAAACGACCTACGGGAGGGTCCAGGAATTATGATTATGAGAAAGTTAACCGTCATATTGCGTATAGTCTGCGTCTGTTTTGCTCTGACGGCGGGTCTCTCCTGCAAAAAGAGCGAGATACAGGGCTATGACATCAAACAGTCCGCAGTGAACTTCTGGACTGTGACCAACGAGTATTCCCTCAGGGGACTGTCGGAGCCTGTCCATGAACTGAAAGTAGAGGTGAAGCTCATAGGTGTCCCGGCATCCTACGACAGGCCCTTCGGCCTTGTGGTCAAGGATTCTACTGCCGTTCAGGGCAGGGATTTCCGCATCGTCGAGGCCATGATTCCCGCAGGGGAACTCTCAGGCTATGTCAAGCTGGAGGTCAATGCCTTGCAGGAAGGCGTGGAGAGACTCTCCACCGTGCTTACCATAGACCCGGGCGAGCATTTCCGCACCGGTTTCCCTTCACTTCAGAGGGCTGTGGTCACATGGACCGATTCTTATGCCCGTCCACCTGTCCAGGTCTGGCAGTACTGGTACAATTTCTTCTGCCACGGATACAGCAGGGATTATCACAAGCTGCTCCTTGAACTGTTCGGCGACGACATTGAACTGACGACAAACAAAAAATTGTATGCCGAGGACGGCTTTATTTACAAGGATCCTACATGGTGGTACACGGCCAACCGCCGTATCCGCGAGGAAGTCTCCGCATACGACATGGCCCATCCGGGCGAACCCATGCGTCACAGCGCGGATTATGAATCATATAGGGGTTATACCGTGGCATACGGCGAGGGCACCAAGCCTGCCACTCCGCCCACCATTTCAGAAACTCTTGTAAACCTGTAGATATGAGCAAATTATCATATAAACTGTCCTCCATTGCTGTGCTGGCCCTCATGCTGAGTGGTTGTTATTCCGACCTCAGCACCGACGCCGGTATCGAGCTGCCTGACATAGTGGTGGAAGGAGTGGAGCCGGAGATAAAGATTCTGTTCGGAGAGACACTCTCCCTGCAGGCCGATGCATACGTGGAAGGGACTCAGGATAAGCCGCTTACGTATCTATGGGAGATGGATCTCACGCCAGGCAAGGAGAGTGACAGGATTGTACTCGGTGAGGAAGCCTCCGTATCATACCGCATCGCATGTTCCCCTTCGGACCAGCCATACGCCCTGACCCTTACCGTCACCGACCCCGAATCGGGGCTTGGCAAGGTGGTCTCTTCACTTGTATATGTCTCCTCCACCCTTGGAGAAGGCCTTCTCGTAGCTCACACCAGGGACGGCGGGGCCCATTCGGAGCTTGACCTTGTTTCCAGCAAGAGCATAACCTACGGCAGCGAAGCGGAAGAGCCGGTATATACCCGCGACATTTATCCCCTGGCCAATGACGGTCCGCTTGAGGGCAGGGTCAATGCCATGACAAGCGCACTTATAACCAATGGAGCCGTCTATAACGAGCCTCTGATACTCATCGGCACAGACGAGCATTTCATGGCCCTGGAGACTACCACCTTCAAGAAGTACAGGGAGGACATGAACCTCTTCGGAGACTTCCGCGGCGATACTTTCAAGACTACTTCGGTGTTTACCTACAGCGGCATCATGTGCGGTGCGGTAGTCAATGACGTGCTATATCTCAACATAGGCCACACCAACAATGTGTTCAACAAGGCCGCATATACCAAGGTGCCTGCCAATGTGTTCAATTCCAGGAACATAGGCTACAACAAGCCCGGCGGAGACATAGTCTTCTTCAACGAGGAGGAGGGCAATTTCTACTTCATGCACGGAATGTTCTCCGGATATGCAGCCTTCGCCGTGGTGTCCGAGAATTTCGGGGTGAACCTCGCCGGCTCCCAGGCCATTGCCGCCGGTTGCGGAAAGACGGCCACCTCGGCATTCTTCCTCAAGGCTCCGGACGGAGACTACTACCTTTTCTACATGCACCCCAACGAGCCCCTGTATTCCCACTACAAGGTTGAAGGCGCAGGACTGGACGAAGCCGTGTCCTATGCTTTCTGCGACAATGCCGACATATTCTATTATGCCACCCCGGACAAGATTTATTCAGTGCTGATGACAGGCGGTACGGCCACTGTGACGGCCCTCAGCTGGACTCCGGACTCTCCCGGCGAGAAGATAACCTACATCAAGCAGTACATGCAGGCGTGGTACGGCACCCACCAGTACACCCTGTCCTCCGACAGTTATCCTTTTGTCCTGGATACCAACCGTTTGCAGATAATGATTACGACATACAACGAGACTACCGGCGAGGGCAAGATTTACCTGCGTCCCTTCAATGTGTCCACCGGACGCTTCACCTTCAAGGATAACGGCACTTTCGGAGGTTTCGGACAGATAACCGCCATAGGCACGACATTCAGATAACAGATTATGAAGAAAAAACTTATATACATCCTGCTTTCATTGACGACCCTCCTGTGGGCCGCCGATGCCAATGCATGGGAGCCGCTTGTGCGCCGCAAGGCTAAAGCCAAGGCGGAGGCTGCTAAGAATGACAGCCTGAAGGCCAGGACACCTTACCAAAAGCTGTTCGACAAGGAGCAGAAGTCCTCAAAGGGCCTCTTCGACGTTCATCTGAAAAAGGGCAAGGTCTATCTGGAAATTCCCGATTCCCTGCTCGGAAGAGCCTTTGCCTCAGGTACTTCCGTCAAGTCCATAAGCAACAATTCCATCTCGGTGGTGGGCCAGAAGAATCTCTCGGACCTGTCCTTCTTCACAATAGAAAAGGTTGACAGCGTCCTGCTGCTGCGCAGCCTGTCCTTCGACTTCACCTCCGACGAGAAGAACATACTGGAGGCCCTGTCCGGCAGCCGGACGGGAGCCATAGTGGCTCGTTTCCCCTCCAAGGCCAAGTCTCCTTCGGGGAATCTGGTGGTGGATGTGACAGACTTCCTGCTTTCCGACCGCGACGAGTTCAACCCCTTCAAGATGGGCTACGGCGGCAGGTACAAGTCCAATTTCAAGAAGGACATGTCCTATATCGTGGATGCCAAGTCCTTCGAGGACAACGTGTCCATAACAGTCAGCCGTTCCTATTCCTACTCCGTGGAAGGCTCTTCGAGAGTGAAGAACAGGCCTTTCACCGCGCAGACCACCACTTCCATACTGATGCTTCCCGACTCTATCTACCATCCCAGGATGGCTGACCCGAGAATAGGATATTTCTTCACCCCGAGGACTCAGATGGGGGATATGGCTTCGACTACCAGGACCATATACTTCGCCAACCGCTGGAGGCTGGAGCCTTCCGATACGGCGGCATACAGAAGGGGAGAGAAGGTGCGCCCCGTAAAGCCCATCACCTTCTATATCGACAACGATTTCCCCGAGTGGTGGAAGTCATATATCTTCGATGCGGTGATGCAGTGGAACGAGCCTTTTGAGGAGATTGGCTTCAAGGACGCGGTGCAGGCCCTGCCTTTCCCCGATGACGACCCTGCTTTCGACCCGGACAACATCCGCTACAGTTGCATTAGGTACGCTCCCGTGGGTATACAGAACGCCATGGGCCCTTCCTGGACCGACCCACGCAGCGGCGAGATTATAAACGCTTCAGTGTATGTGTATCACGATGTTATCAAGCTTCTGACAGTGTGGATGTTCGTCCAGACTGCCCAGGCTGACGAGGCGGTAAGGGCTGTGGACCCTCCCAAGGAACTGCTCGGCGATGCCCTCATGTATGTAATCAAGCATGAGGTGGGCCATACCCTTGGCCTTATGCACAATATGAGCGCCTCTACGGTCATTCCGGTGGAGAGCCTCAGGGACCCCGGTTTCACCCGCGAGTACGGTACCACCACTTCCATAATGGACTACGCCCGTTTCAACTATGTGGCCCAGCCGGGCGACAAGGAAAGGGGAGTGAGCCTGACCCCGCCCCGCTTCGGAAAATATGACAGATATGCCATCAGGTGGGGCTACACCCCTGTTTTCGATGCTGAGGATTTCGCTGCAGAAAGCGAGATTACAACGCGCTGGATAACCGATTCCTTAGCCGCCAGGCCTTATTGCCGCTACGGAAAGCAGCAACTCTCTCCCATAATGATGGACCCTTCCTGCCAGACCGAGGACCTTGGCGACGACGTGTTCGCGGCTACTACATACGGAATATCCAACCTCAAGTATATAATGTCCCGTTTCATGGACTGGATAAGCGACGCCGACGACCCCGAGTACAAGTTCAGGACCGATATATACATGGGCCTCGTGAACCAGTACCTGAGGTATTCCGGACACATGCTGGCCAATGTCGAGGGCCTCTACAAGAGGGAGGTCATCGCAGGTGACGGCTTCAAGCGCTTCGCCAATATCCCGAGGGACCGTCAGGAAAAGGCTCTGGAATTTGCCTTCAACATGATACAGGATACCGACTGGATGGAAGACAAGGCCGTCCTGGGCCGTCTGCCCATTGCCGGCTCCCCCGTGTATCAGGTGCGCAAGGCCATAACCGAGAGCCTGATGCTGTCTCCCTTCAAGGCCCTCATGGCCGACGGAGTGGATACCTTCGAGTTCTCTCCCGACGAGGTCCTTTCCGCTCTGGAAGAAAAGATATGGAAGCCGGTGCGCTCCCGCAAGGCCCTTACTTCCTGGGACAGGGAGATGCAGAGGATATATGTGGAATCCATAATGGCCAACGTAGGCTTTGTCAATCCCAATGCCAAGGCTGCTCTCACTGAGGAACTGCCTGATACTGAAGGCTATATGGGCAAGATTACATACGACGAGGTCAGCGGATTCGAGTGGGAGCCTCGTGCCATGCTCAACGGCGGCACCTATACCCAGGGCACTGCATACGCCGCCCTTTCAAAGGTGTACAAGCTCATGGAGCAGGCCTATCCTTCGGCAAACGACCTTGACAAGGGACATTACAAACTCCTTATGGGAATAATAGATTACGGAAGGAAATGAGACGACTTGCATTGATATTTACCTGTATCCTTCTGGCAGTGCAGTCAGTCCAGGCTCCGCTGTATTCCGCTCCGAGGAAAAAGAAGGCACAGCCCGTGAAAGAAGCCCCGAAGAAGACCCCTTACGAGAAGTTCGTCTCCAAGAAGAGCGTCAAGTCGGCAGGCAACGTGATGCGGCTCTACCGCGACGGCAAGTCTTTCTTCCTTGAACTGCCCGATTCCCTTGACGGCAAGACGCTTGTGATGAGCACGAAGCTTCGCAGCAGCAGTTCAGCGTGGATTTCTCCAGGCACGGAGGTTTCTTCCAACAAGGCCTTCAAGATAGCCCGCACCGATTCCCTCTTGCTGCTATTGTCTCCTTCACTGGTCCCTGCAACCGGTGATTCCTTGATAGGCAAGGCCATCGACCGTTCTTTCGGACTGCCTACGGAATATTCTTTCCCCATAAAGTACAGGGGCAAGGACTCTTCATCGGTCGTCGTTAATGTCAGCAAGCTCTTCGACCCTTCCAACAAGGATGTAATTAACCTAAAGGGCGTGCAGCTGGATGCCCATGCGTCCTTCTATCGCGGCACTGTCCAGAGCGAGTTCACCACCGACAAGGAGCTCGTGGCCTTCGGCAGCAGCATCGGAGCCGTCCGCAGCCTGACTTTCAGCGTGGCCCCCGCGTATGGCACGGCCTATCTCGACGAAGAGTCCATGCGCTTGACAGGCGAATTTATCACTACGCTCAACCTGCTGGATGACAAGGGTTTCAGCCCCAGAATCGCCGACGGCCGCATAGGCACGGGCACGGTGACGCGTTCCGTGTTCACCACCTCCGGCGGAGTCAAGAACGAGAAGATTGCTACCCGTTGGAAAGTGGATGAGGGCGAGAAGATAACGGTCTATGTGGACACCCTTTTCCCCGCCGCCTGGCAGCAGGCCATACGCAAGGGGCTCCTCGCCTGGAACACCGCCTTCGAGCAGATAGGCCTCGGCAAGGTCATAGACGTTCGCCCTTACGCTTCATATATAGGCTTCACCCCTGAAAATCCTTTCATCAGCACTGTCCGCGCCGATTTGCACGGACAGGGCGAGTCCATAGGCGCTTCCCTTCTGAGCAATCCCTGCACCGGCGAGATTGTCTCCACCACCATTACCGTCCCCGGCGGAATAATCAATTCCATAAGGGAGGCGGGCATATTCTGCAACAGCGACGTGGACAGCCGCTTTGCCTCCTATGATATCTCGGAAGATGCTGTGGCAGAGGTGCTTAAGGCCAAGATTATGGGTATTTTCGGCCGTGTGCTCGGGCTCTCTCCCAACATGGCCGGTTCGTATGCCTATTCTCCCGCCCAGCTGCGCAGTTCTTCCTTTACCAAGGTACACGGCATAACCTCTTCTGTGACCGACGACGTGACTTTCAACCTGCTGGCCCGTCCGGGGGACAAAGAAAAGGGAGTCGTCACGATAGTTGACAAGATAGGGGACTATGACAAGTTCGCCATATCGTGGCTGTACAAGGTGTTCCCCGAAGGCTCAGACGAGAAGGCTCTTCTGAGGGCCATGCTCGACGAGTCTGCCGGCCGCCAGGAATATCTCTATTGTCCTGTGCGTCAGGGGAATCCCGACCCCCGGGGAATTGCCGGAGACCTTGGCAACGACCCCTTCGAGCTGTACTCCACCATCCGCACCAGGCTTGCTTTCGTGGCCGCCAACGCTACGGGCTGGTTCAATGTCCCTTCGCTGGAGAATACTTCCTTCAGGGAACTCTTCGTGGAACGCCTCTGGATGTACTTCCTGTCCTCTTCAAGGGCCCTTTCGAGCCAGATTGGAGGCATCTGTTTCCAGGATATGTCCAAGGGTGTGAAGGCTACGGCCCTTCCCGTGGATGTCCAGAAGCGCACAATGAAAGTGCTGTATTCCTCGCTTAACGACATGTCATGGCTGGATTCCAACCAGGACCTCCTTCAGTGGTCGGGAGCCAACAGGGCCTATTCCCTTATGACCAGGATCAACTGCTATCTTCAGTCGGGCCTTGTCAGCAGGATAGACTGGGTGGCCGCCTCCGTTGCGCTGGCAGGCAACGAGTATTCCCTTTCGGAGTATCTTGACGACCTTACGGCTCTTGCCGGGGATAATATACGCTCGGGCAAAATGCCTGTAGGTGACGACCTTATGTTCGGAAGCTACATATCCATAGGCCTTCTGCGTCGCGCCCCGCTCGCCGCGCGGCGTTATGCCGAAAGTGCCCACAAGGCCGGGCTTCAGGAAGAGGAAGCCCTCACCATGCCCTTTACCGGGATACCTGCCGCCGCCCTTTCGGACATGCAGGCCGAGTGCTTCTCCCAGCTGCTGAAAATACAGAAGATTCTCTCCTCCGGCCATGCCGCCGCTTCCGGGGATGACAGATACAGGATAGAATACCTGCAGGGCATAGTTGATGAGGCCCTGGACGAAAAGAAACGATAATTTTTATTAAATATCATGCTTATGAAAAAGATTCAATTGATTGTTGCCTCAGGGCTGACCCTGATGGCTCTTGCCGGTTGCCAAAGCACCGTCAAGGAAATTGAAAAAGAGGTCGAGAAGCCTGTGGGACTGAGCATCGACGCTACAGTCATAGGCGTAGGCGCCGCCGGTGGCGAGAAGGTAATTTCCTTCACCGCCAACGAGGCATGGACCCTTTCGACCGCAGACAACTGGATTACTCCCGACAAGACTTCGGGAGAGGCCGGTAAGGCTGAGGTCAAACTCACCGTCGCTCCTTTGGAGGGCGATGCCCGCACCGGAAAGGTCACTATCAAGGCCGGTTCCACTACTACCGAGTTCACCGTTGAGCAGAGCCCCGTTGCAGAATTCACAAACGGGAACGGGATTAACATTTCCGCCGCTGCCCAGGACATCATGATTCCTTTCTCCACCAATGTGGCTGATTACACTGTCACCATTACCGAGAACACCCCTTGGCTTACCGTGAGCTCGACCAAGGCTGCCATCGACGGTATAATCACTATTCATGCTGCCGCCAACAACACCCTGAGCCCCAGGATAGGCGGATTTACCATTGCGGCCGCCGGATATACTTCAGCCTACGTCGTAGTCCAGGATTCCGAGTTCATTCCTGCATCTGAGGCTTCAGCCGTATGGCTGGGCTCCGCACAGGATCCTTACAACGAGGAGGCAGGGGCGTACAACAACTTCTACCAGTTCGCCATCACTCTCGGCATCGCTGACGGAGATACCGTTGTCCTTGCCATCAACACCGAAGAGCCCGAAGATACCCAGGTTGTCCCCGAAGGCGAATACGAGGTCGATGCCGCCGCTATTTACAAGCCCGGCACCTTCTCCGTCAAGTCCACAGGCGGCAACGAGAAGTACTACACCACTCTCTTTGTCGGCGATAAGGAAATTGCCATTATCGACGGTGAAATCACCATCGAAAAGACAGATGGCGGGTATGCAATCTCAGCCCTCCTTATGGATGCTCTCGAGGAAATCCACAGCTACAGTTATGAGGGCGAACTCATTGTCACTGACGAGTCTCTCAGCGCCGAGAATACCGACTTGCAGTATATAGGCGACTATAGCACCCACTTCGCCAACATGGTCAACGATGAATGGAAGTTCACCTTCTACGCTTCCCAGGGTGTTGCTGCTGGTGATTCATATCCTGTGCGCGGTTTCAATGTCACTGTCTTTACCGAGAAGGGCGTGACAGTTCCCGAAGGCGAGTTCAAGTACGAAGCCCCGGCAGATGATCCCACCTCTACGTATGCACATGGTAACATGCTTGTCAACCCAGGCACCTTCTACAATCTTTCCTTCTATGCCGCGTATGAGCATGTGCCCGGAGTCTATGTCAGCAATGAGCTTAAAGAAGGCACCACGCCTAAATTCTCCATCGAGCCCCAGGATGACGGCCGCTATACCGTCAAGGTCTCTGCTACCATAGTACAGACCGTCGAGGTGGACGAAGTTGACGAAGATGGAAATACGGTGTATGACGATGACTGGAATGCTGTCGTGATTTCACTTGACACCTACGAGATTCCCTTCGAGCAGACATATATCAACGTGACCCTCGCCGAGCCTGTCCCGAACAGCTATTACACTGTGTTTGAAGATGGCGACTACACCGTCAAGGGCGAAATCATGAATTCCTACCTGATGCCTCGTTGGGGTGGCAAGGCCTTCAATGATGACTGCCATCTCTTCGTGTTCGGATTCCTGGCAATAGACGGAAACTGGAACGTATATCTGGCCGTCAATATCGAGCAGGAATACGAATTTGAGAATAATTTCCCTCCTACAGCTGCCAACCCCCGTTACTGCGGTACTCCTTTCCAGTACGGTCATTACGAGTTCTCAGCTACCGCTGCCAAGAACGCTCTGCTGCCTGTCAAGGGATGGCACAGGATTATCAACGCATACTCCGGCACCACCTTCCAGGTTGTCGGCGGCTCCATCGATATAGATAACACCAGCATCACCTACGACCTCGTGGGCAAGAATGCCGCCGGGAAGACCATTACCTTCAAGGGTACCCACGCTTCCACGTTCTATTACATGATGAATACATCTACCACGACTTACACTCTCGACGAGATTTAGTCAGTCGCAGCTCCATTCTGCAAGCCGGCCCGCCAGGACCGGCTTGCTTGCATTTCCTGCCCGCACAGGTGACAAAAAGGCTTTTCGGGGTGATAATGCGACAATTCGGCAATAATTTTCTAAAATTGCGCCTGAGTTGTTAAAAAATTTGCTTTTGAATAGAAATGTTGGTAAATTGCGGTTTGAATGGGGTAGAAGGGTGTTTTTGCCCCCGAATGTTTAATTTATGGAGGTTGATGGTATGAAAAGGATTACAATTCGTGATGTGGCACGCGAGGCGGGAGTTTCCGTCACGCTGGTGTCTTTTGTTATGAACGCAAAGAGGGACAAGGACGGTAAACTGGATTGCCCCGTGAACGAGCAGACAGCGAAGCGTGTCCTTGAGGTTGCCGAAAGGCTGGGCTACAAGCGCAATTTTGCTGCGGCCTCCCTGCGCAGCGGCCGTTCCAATACCATCGCCGTCATCCCCAACGACATTTCCAACAAGTTCTTCGCCGGCATATCCCGCTGCATAGAGGATATGGCCCACAAAAGGGGATATACCGTATTCTTCGCCAGTTCGGAAGAGAGCGCAGACCGCCTTTCCTCAGCCATTGACGCGGTGATAGCCCACAATGTGGACGGCATCATAGTGGCTCCCGTGACAGGGGGCGAGGATTCTATCACCAGGGCCCGTGACGCGAAGGTGCCTGTGGTTCTTCTGGACCGCGACATTGAAGGCATACAGGGCGTGGGCAAGGTCCTTCTGGACGACGAGGCCGCAGGGCAGATGGCCACAGGCCTGCTGCTGGACAAGGGCCTCACGAAGGTGGAGATGATTTCCTACACCCTCGGCATCTCCAGCCTCTCCGAGCGCGAGGCGGGATACCGCAAAGCCATGATGGACAGGGATTTGTACAATAACGCGAGGGTTCACTACACTACCTACGGCAAGGCCGAGGCCGATGTGGAGAATGTCATCCGCGATGCCATGGACAGGGGAGTACAGGCCTTCTTCCTGCCTACATATTCCCTCTCCGCCACCGTGCTCTCAGTGCTCCGTAAGCTGGGCCTCCGTACTCCCGAGGACCTTGCCATAGTGGGCTTCGACGAGAGCGACATATACAGTCTCTACAGCACCACCGTCACCCACATTGTCCAGCCCCTCAAGGAACTGGGCGAGAAGTCGGTGGAGGTGCTTATCAACATGATAGAAGGGAAGCCTGCCGAGAGCATAATCCTCAAGCCGGGGCTGATACCCGGCGGCTCCACCGAAATAAAGAAGTAACACCATGAAACTAGACGGAAGACGCGAAAGTACCAATGTCCAGGACCGCCGGGGAATGAGCGGCGGGGCCAAGATGGGCCTTGGAGGCATAGTCATTGTCGGACTTATCACCCTGCTTATGGGCGGAGACCTCGGCGATGTATTCAATGTAATAAGTTCCCAGGGAGGGATTACCGGGCAGACCAGCACAGAATTTACCGCGGAGGAACAGGCCCTTGCATCCTTCTCCAAGAAAATCCTGGCCGGTACCGAGGATGTCTGGACCAGATATTTCCAGAAGAACGGCCTCGGCGAGTATCAGTCCCCTACCATGGTCCTCTATACGGGCCAAACCCAGAGCGGCTGCGGCACAGGTTCGGCTTCCATGGGCCCCTTCTACTGCTCAGCTGACCAGTGCCTGTACATAGACCTCAGCTTCTTCTCATCGATGAAGAGCCAGCTCGGGGCCGACGGCGACTTTGCCTATGCATACGTTATAGCCCATGAGGTCGGGCACCATGTCCAGCACCTGCTCGGTACCCTTGGACAGGCCCACCAGCAGATGGCCCGCATGAGCAAGGCCGATGCCAACAAGCTTAGCGTCCGCATCGAGCTGCAGGCCGATTTCTATGCCGGAGTATGGGCCCATCACGACAATGAGATGTTCGGCTCCATAGAGCCCGGAGACATAGACGAGGCCATACGCTGCGCCTCGGTAATCGGTGACGACTACCTCCAGAAGAAAGCCCAGGGCTATGCCGTCGAGGAGTCTTTCACCCATGGTACAGCCGCCCAGCGCAAGAAGTGGCTGAGCCTCGGCATACAGACAGGAGACATTCGTCAGGGTGATACTTTCTCCCTGTCCGAGAGCCAGTTATAAGATAGCTTTTCGGCCTTTGTGCCGCACGAAACCATAAACAAAACGAAAACAAAAGCATCATGAAGCATTTTACCTTACCCAAAGACGGAGGACTCATAGAGGACAAGATTCCCCGCGGAGTCCTTCACAGTTTCGAAAAGATTTCCACCGAAATCTTCGATGATTCCACCGATGCCAGCGACGAGATAGCGGGCATCATAATCAAGAGCATACGCGACCACGAGGCCGCCAACACCGGACGCAATTTCCGCCTCGGACTCACAACAGGCGCTTCTCCCGTGTCCCTGTACAAGTGGCTGGTCCGCTACTACGAGGAGGGCAAGGTCTCCTTCGCCAACGTGGATATATGCTCCATTGACGAGTACTATCCCGTTTCCAGCGACCATCGCCAGAGCCGCAACTACCGCCTGCACAAGGAGTTCCTCGACCTGGTAGATGTCAAAGAAGAGAATATACATATTCCTGACGCGACCGTTCCCGAGGAGCAGGTTTCCGACTATTGTGCTGAATATGAGAAGATTGCACGCGGACTGGACCTTCTGGTCATAGGAGTCGGCGAGCACGGGCAGGTCGGATTCAACGAGGCCGGCGCCTCTCCCAAGAGCCGTACCCGCGTTGTCCAGCTTTCATACACCTCCCGCAAGCGCCAGGCGAAGAACTACAACGGCAAGATAGAATTCACCCCCAAGACCACCATTACTGTCGGTATAGACACCATACTTTCCGCCAAGAGGATTATCCTCATGGCATGGGGAGAGAAGAAGGCCAACGTGGTCAAGGCCATAGCCGAAGGCTCCATAGACCCTTCATATCCCGCATCCTATCTCCAGATGCACGACAACATTTCCCTGTACGCCGACGAGAACTCCGCCGCCCTTATGACAAGGGTAGTGGCCCCCTGGATGGTGGGTCCCTGCCGCTGGAGCCGCAAGTACATCCGCAAGGCCGTCGTGTGGCTCTGCCAGAAGGTACACAAGCCTATCCTCAAGCTCACCCAGAACGACTATCTGGAGAATTTCCTGGGCGAACTGCTTGAGATATACGGCGCTTACGACAAAATCAACATAGACGTTTTCAACGACCTCCAGCATACCATCACCGGATGGCCCGGCGGCAAGCCCAATGCCGACGACAGCACCCGTCCCGTCAAGTCCAATCCCTTCCCCAAGACCGTTCTCATATTCTCACCCCACCCGGATGACGATGTGATTTCCATGGGAGGCACCTTCATCCGCCTCGTGGAGCAGGGACACAATGTGCATGTGGCTTACGAGACCTCCGGTGACCTTGCAGTGCATGACGACGTGGTGCTCCAGCACATGGATGCAGCCTATCAGCTGGGATTTGCCGACAAGTTCGAAGAGGTCAAGGCCATTATAGATTCCAAGAAGCCCGGCGAGCCCGAGCCCAAGGCCCTTCTGGCCATAAAAGGTGCAATTCGCCGCAGCGAGGCCCGTGGAGCCGTCCGTTCCTTCGGCCTGAACGCGGCCACCAACGCCCACTTCCTGAACCTTCCTTTCTATGAGTCCGGCGGCGTTACCAAACTGCCCCGCACCCAGAAAGACCTCGACATAATCAAGGCCCTGATAAAGGAGATAAAGCCCGACCAGATTTACATGGCAGGCGACCTGGCCGACCCTCACGGCACCCACCGCGTATGTACCGAGGCAGCCCTGGAGTCTATCCAGCAGCTCAAGGCCGAGGGTGAGACCTGGCTGGAGAACACTACCATCTGGCTCTATCGAGGAGCATGGATGGAGTGGGAACTCGGCAGGGTGGACATGGCCGTTCCCCTCAGCCCGGACGAGCTGGTCAAGAAGCGTCATGCCATTTTCCGCCACCTCTCCCAGAAGGACATCGTTCCCTTCCCCGGCGACGACCCGCGCGAGTTCTGGCAGAGGGCCGAAGAGCGCACCCAGAATACGGCCGCTCTTTACAACGACCTCGGAATGGCTGAGTATCAGGCAATTGAAGTATTTCTTAAACTCTGTTAACCAATGAAAGTAATCATTCGCAACAATTCTGCGGAAGGTTCCCTCTGGGCGGCGCACCACATCGCCGACCGCATCAGGGAAAAGGCGGCCAGGACATCCGAACCCTTCGTCCTCGGCCTTTGCACGGGTTCCACTCCCATCGAGACTTATGCCGAACTCATCCGTATGGTGAAGGCCGGCGAACTCTCGTTCAAGAACGTGATATCATTCAATATGGACGAATATGCGGGACTGCCCGAGAGCCATCCCGAGAGCTACCACAGTTTCATGCACCGCTATCTTTTCGACCATATCGACGAGCCGGCCGAGAATATACATATACTCAACGGCAACGCCCCCGACCCTGCAGCCGAGTGTGCCGCATACGAGGAGGCGATAGTCAAGGCCGGCGGTTTCGACCTTTTCCTCGGAGGAGTCGGCGAGGACGGACATATAGCTTTCAATGAGCCCTTCTCCTCCCTTTCTTCCCGCACCCGCGTCGTGACCCTTACCCGCGATACCCGCGAGGTCAATTCCAGATTCTTCGGAGGCGACTTCAACCAGGTGCCCAAGCAGGCCCTCACCGTCGGCGTAGCCACGGTCCTGGGGAGCCGCGAAGTGGTTATCCTGGCTTTCGGCAGCAAGAAGGCACGCGCCCTTAAGGATGCCATCGAAGGCCCCATGTCCCACTACTGCACCCTTTCCGGGCTGCAGTCCCATCCCGACGGAGTCATTGTTTGTGACGAGCTGTCCGTAGGCGAACTCAAAGTCAATTCTTACCGTTATTTCAAAGCAGTCGAAGAGGCTGAAAACCTGTAGATTATGGCAAATGTCGATACACTTCGGGCCACCGCGACCCAGGTCCGCAGGGATATCGTGAGGATGGTGTTCCAGGCCCAGTCCGGCCACCCCGGAGGCTCCATGAGCAGCGCCGATTTCCTTACAGCCCTGTTTTTCTCCGTAATGGATGCGGACCCCGCCCGCTGGACCCGTGACGGCAAGGAACAGGACGTATTCATCCTTTCCGCCGGTCACCTTACTCCGGTTTATTATTCCCTGCTTGCCCGCAAGGGATATTTCCCCCTTGAGGAACTTTCCTCCTTCCGCCGCTTCGGCTCCCGACTTCAGGGCCATCCTTCAGTGCGCAAGGGCCTTCCCGGCATTACCCAGGCTTCCGGCTCCCTCGGTCAGGGCCTGTCCTGCGCCGCCGGAATAGCCCTCGGCAAGAAATTGGACGGCGAGAACAAGAAGGTCTATGTCATGTGCGGAGACGGCGAGAGCGAGGAAGGCCAGATCTGGGAAGCCGGCATGTTTGCCGCCCACCACGGCCTTGACAACCTCGTAGCCATGACGGACTGGAACGGCCAGCAGATTGACGGACAGGTTGCCGATGTAGCCGGAGTAGGCGACCTCGAGGCCAAGTGGAAGGCTTTCGGATGGAACGTGATAGTGGCCGACGGTCACGACATGAAGGCCATCCTGGATGCTTTCGACAAGGCTTCCAAGGCCAAGGGCCGTCCCACTATGATACTTTTCCGTACCGACATGGGACATGGAGTCGATTTTATGGCAGGAACACACAAATGGCACGGAAAGGCCCCTTCGGAGCAGCAGTGCACGGATGCCCTTGCCCAGCTTGAGCAAACTTTGGGAGATTTCTGATATGACTACATACACAGATACAGGAAAGAAAGATACCCGCAGCGGATTCGGCGCGGGACTTCTGGAGGCCGGCAAGCGTGATTCCCGCGTAGTGGCCCTCACCGCCGACCTGAAAGGCTCCCTTAAGATGGATGCCTTCGCCGATGCGTTCCCCGAGCGTTTTGTACAGTGCGGCATAGCCGAGGCCAACATGGTCGGAGTCGCCGCAGGAATGGCCATAACGGGCAAGGTGCCTTTCGCCGGCTCCTTCGCAGAGTTCATCACTGGCCGTGTCTATGACCAGATACGCCAGGAAGTGGCTTATGGAAAGACCAATGTCAAGCTGGCCTCCTCCCATGCCGGAATCACCCTCGGAGAGGACGGAGCCACCCACCAGACCATGGAGGACATAGCCCTTATGCGCGCCCTTCCCGGAATGGTGGTAATCAATCCCTGCGACTACAACCAGACCAAGGCCGCCACTGTGGCCGCTGCGGCCTGGGATGGTCCGGTGTATCTTCGCTTCGGCCGCCCGTCCGTGCCCAATTTCACCCCTGAGGACCAGGAGTTCGAGATTGGCAAGGTATATACCATGAACGAGGGCCGCGACATCACTATTTTCGCAACCGGCCACATGGTCTGGGAAGCCCTTTCCGCCGCTCAGGCCCTTGAGGAAGCAGGCATTTATGCCGAGGTTCTGGACATAGCCACCATAAAGCCCCTTGACGAAGAGGCGGTCGTGGCTTCAGTCCTCAAGACCCGCTGCGCCGTGGTAGCCGAGGAGCACAACGTCTGCGGAGGCCTCGGAGAGCTGCTCTCCGGAGTTTTCGCCCGCCGCATTCCCGTTCCCGTGGAGTTCGTCAACGGTGGCGACCTCTTCGGCCAGTCCGGCACCCCTGCCAAGCTGATGGATGCCTACGGCCTTGACGCGGCTCATATAGCCGAGGCTGTGCGCCGTTGCCTTATGAGAAAATGAGAAGCTGTTTTGAAATGGTTACCGAAATTTTATATGAGCCATTTTCGAGTCAGCTTCAAATCCGAAGAGGGCGCGAAGCAGTAGCTTCGTAACCGATGAGGATGCAGAAGATGGCCGGAAAGGGCCATAGAAAATGAGAGCAATTATTTCAAAACAGCTTCTGAGTCCTGAGGAGGAAATACGCCTCCAATGTGAAAACGGGCAGTTTGAGAAGGCATTCAGCGGAATTGTCGGTCTGTACAGCGAGCGCATCTACTGGCATGTCCGTCCCATGACGGAGTCCCATGAGGATGCAGACGACCTCGTGCAGGAAATATTTATCAAGATTTGGGCTGCGCTTCCTTCCTTCAGGTGGGAATCGCAGCTCTTCACATGGATATACCGCATCGCCACCAACGAGGCTCTCAACGCCCTTCGCCGCCGCAAGGTGAGGGCGGCCCTGCAATTCCGTTCCCTCTCGGATGTCCACGACGTGTCCGACGACCCTTTCTTCAACGGCGACGAGGCGCAGAACAAGCTTCTGCGGGCCATAAGCGGTCTGCCTTCGCGCCAGCGCAGCGTGTTCTGCATGCGTTATTTCGAGGATATGAAATACGAGGACATCTCCGAGATTCTCGGCACTTCACCAGGTTCCCTCAAGGCCTCCTATCATATTGCTGCAGAGAAGCTTAAGGCCCTGCTGCTGTCATAGGCCCCGCTATACGAAATCTTCGTCGGGATTGCCCCAGGGCTGAAGGAAGGGATTGTGCGTGCGCTCGGTAGAGATATCCGTATTGTTGCCATGGCCGGGAATCACCTCCGTGTCGCCCGGCAGTCCCATGAGCTTGTCCATTACGCTGACTATCAGATGGTCATAGTCTCCGCCGGGAAGGTCGGAGCGGCCTATACTGCCCCGGAAAAGGGTGTCTCCGCTGAGCAGCAGTTTCTCACTCTCGCTGTAATAGCAGACTCCGCCGGGGGTATGGCCGGGGGTCCCTATGACCTTGAACGGCACCTTTCCGACGCATACCTCGTCCCCGTCGGCAATGTCCTCGGTAGGGAAGTCCGAGAGCGGCTCCATGAGGCCGAATCGGCTTGCCAGAGCGCCGGATAGTTCCAGCGTAGGCTTGTCTATAGGGCTCATATACACCGGAATGCCGTAGAGCTCAGAAAGGGTCTTCACCCCGAAAATATGGTCGTGGTGCGCATGGGTCAGCCAGATGGCCGAAGGATGGAGCTTCTTTGCGGAAATGAAGTCCGTCAGGCGGGCGGTTTCGGCCTTGTCATAGCAGCCGGGGTCCACTATCACCGCTTCTGAAGCCTCGTCCCACAGGACCGAACACCTTTCCTCGAAAGGATTAAAGATAAATGTTTTTACACTGACCATATTTCAAAACAGCTTCTTGTTCGTTATTTCTGCAAAATTAGTTATTTTTGCAGAATATGGGCGATAAAAAAGAATATATCGAGATACGGGGCGCAGCGGCCCACAATCTGAAGGGGGTAGATGTAGATATCCCGAGGGGTGAATTCGTGGTGGTGACGGGCCTTAGCGGCAGCGGCAAGTCCTCCCTTGCCTTCGATACCCTGTATGCCGAGGGCCAGAGGCGTTACATGGACACCCTCAGCACATACGCCAAGCACTTCATGGGCATTCTGGAAAAGCCCGAGGTTGAGGAAATCAAGGGCCTGAGCCCTATCATAGCCATAGAACAGAAGACTACGGGCAACAACCCCCGTTCCACCGTCGGTACCATAACGGAAATATTCGACTTCCTGAGGCTGCTGTATGCCAGGGCCTCCAGGGCTTATTCCCCTGTATCCGGCAAGGAAATGGTCAGATATACGGACGAGCAGATAGTGGACCTTATAATGAGCGGCTACAAAGGCCGCAAATGCTACCTGCTCAGCCCTCTTGTCAGGGGACGCAAAGGCCATTACAAGGAGCTTTTCGACACTCTACGAAAGCGCGGATACACCGAAGTCCGGGTGGACGGGGAGATACGTGACCTTGGCGAAATCACCCAGCTGGACCGCTACAAGGCCCATTTTATAGAACTTGTCATAGATAAACTCAAGCCCGGCGACGGAGACTTAAGGCGCATCCGGGAGTCCGTCATGGCCGCCCTTAACAGGGGCAAGGGCTCGGTGGCTGTGCTGGACATGGAAACTGATGTGCTTCAGCACTTTTCCAAGCATCTGGTGGACCCTGACAGCGGACTGTCCCTGCAGGAGCCGGCCCCCCATTCCTTCTCCTTCAATTCCCCCGAAGGCTATTGCCCCCATTGCAAGGGTCTCGGGATGATAGACGACATCAACCCCGATGTCATAATCCCTGACCGCAGCCTGTCCATAGCCGCCGGAGGCATAGTCCCCCTCGGCAAGGTCAGGGAGAACCGCAAGTTCGATGTGGTAAGGTCCATAGCCCGCAAATACAATTTCTCCATATACGACCCCCTGGCCGACATTCCGGACGATGTGATCAACCTGCTGATTTACGGCTCCGACGAGCTGTTCAGGATTGGTGAAGGGCCGCAGTCCGAGATGGTCAGTTTCGACGGTCTGGCCGGCGACATAGACGAGAAGATAGTATGTCCCGAATGCGGCGGCACCCGTCTTCGTCCCGAGACAAAATGCTTCCGCATAGACGGCAAGGACATCTCCCAAGTGGCTGCAATGGAGCTTTCCGAACTCGCCCGCTGGCTGGAGTCCCTGCCTTCCATGATGGATTCAAGGGAGAACCGCATAGCCCGCGACATCCTCAAGGAACTGCGCGAAAGGGTGCGCTTCATGCTGGATGTAGGTCTTGACTACCTGTCCCTGGACAGGGCTACGGCCACGCTTTCAGGTGGAGAGAGCCAGCGTATCCGCCTCGCCACCCAGATAGGCTCCAAGCTGGTGAATGTGCTGTATATCCTCGACGAGCCCAGCATAGGCCTGCACCAGAGGGACAACCGCAAGCTGATTTCCTCGCTCAAGACCCTCCGTGACGAGGGCAATTCCATAATGGTGGTGGAGCACGATGCCGAGACCATGACTTCTTCCGACTGGATAGTGGACGTGGGTCCGGGGGCGGGGGAGAACGGGGGAGAGATATGCCTCAGCGCGCCCACGGGCGTGCTCCTGCGCGGGGAAAAGCCCGACAAGGACACGGCCCCGCATGTCAAGACAGGCCATTCGCAGACCCTGGATTACCTTCTCGGACGCGACAGCATACCGGTCCCTAAGCAGCGTCGCCTGGGCAACGGCCTCACCCTCGGCATACGCGGAGCCCGGGGCAACAACCTCAAGAACGTCGATATGGACATTCCGCTGGGCTGCTTCATAGGCATAAGCGGAGTGAGCGGCAGCGGCAAGTCCTCGCTTATCAACGAGACCCTGATGCCCGTGCTCAAGAACAAGTTCTACAATGCCAAGATGAAGCCGCTCGAGCATGACAACATCTTGGGAATCAAGAATATAGACAAGCTTATAGAGATAGACCAGAGCCCCATAGGCCGCACTCCGAGGAGCAATCCGGCCACTTTCACGGGAGTCTTCAACGACATACGCAGCCTTTTTGCCGAGACCACCGATGCCAAGGTAAGGGGCTACGGGGCTGGACATTTCTCCTTCAATGTGCCCGGCGGGCGCTGCGAGCAGTGCAAGGGTGCCGGAATCAAGGTCATAGAGATGAACTTCCTGCCTTCGGTGAACGTGCCTTGCGACGAATGTCGCGGCAGCCGCTACAAGGACGACACCCTGGCCGTCCACTACAAGGGAATGAATATCAACGACGTGCTGGAAATGTCCATAAGCGCGGCCTACGAGTTCTTCAAGCCCGTTCCCAAGATAGCCCAGAAGCTCAAGGCCATGGTGGACGTGGGCCTTGGATATGTGCGTCTGGGCCAGTCGGCGGTGACCTTGTCCGGAGGCGAGAGCCAGAGAATGAAACTGGCCGCCGAATTGTTCCGAAAGGCCACGGGAAACACCCTTTATATACTCGACGAGCCCACAACAGGCCTGCATTTTGAAGACATAAAAGTGCTCCTCGGAGTGCTGCACCGCCTTGTGGACCAGGGTAATACCGTGATAATAATAGAGCATAACCTGGATGTCCTCAAGAGCGTGGACTATATTTTCGACCTCGGTCCCGACGGCGGGCGAGGCGGCGGAATGATAGTGGCGCAGGGTACTCCCGAGCATTTGGCAAAGAATCCCGCCTCGGTGACGGGACCATATCTAAAAGAATTATTGTATGGATGATTTCAAGGTATTTTGTACCAACGATTCGCAGACCCATGAGGTAGAACTGGGAACTCCTCTTTCCTCCCTTGCAACCCGCTATGGCATAAGTCTTCCGGACGGCAGTCCCATACTGGCCGCCCTGGTGGACCATAAGCTCAAGGAACTGCGTTACAGGATAACGGTTTCGCACGAGGTGGAATTCATAGGCTACAGCCACCCCGACGGCAGGCGCTGCTACATACGCTCCCTGTGTTTCGTATTGCAAAAGGCTGTGCGTGAGCTGTTTCCTGACAAGATTCTGGTCATCCACCATTCTCTTCCGAGCGGCCTTTATTGCGAAATCAAGGAGGGCCGGCCCGACGAGGACGGCCACCACAGGGTGTGGTTCATAACCGACGAGAACCTCGATGTACTGCGCTCGAGGATGGCCGAAATCATAGAGGCGGACATGCCTTTCGGACGCGAGAAAATGCTTTCCGACGACATAGAAGAGTATTTCCGCCGTCAGAACCAGTACCACAAGGCCGAACTTATCGACAGCCTCGGCCGCTATATCACCAGCATATACAGCCTGGGCGACACCAAGGATACCTTCTACGGCCCTCTGGTACCCTCGACTGGCTGCCTCAAGGTCTTCGGCATAGTCGGTTTCGGCGAGGGATTCTGCCTCCAGGCCCCCACGATAAGCGACCCTTCCAAGGTGATGCCGCTTCGCCGTCAGTCCAAGATTGCAACGGCCCTGAAGAACCATTCGGACTTTATCAACACCATAGGAATAGGCGGCGTGGGCTCTCTGAACAAGGCCATTTCCGCAGGTCAGGCCGTGGAGCTTATCAATGTGGCCGAGGCCCGTCACGAGCGCAAATATGCCGAAATAGCCAACCAGATTTATGAGCGCAGGGGACAGGCCAGAATCGTGTTCATAGCAGGCCCTTCGTCTTCGGGCAAAACCTCCTCTTCCCTTCGTATCGCATTGCAGTGCAAGGTGCTGGGTCTCAATCCCAAGGTCATAGAACTGGACAATTATTTCCTGGACCGCGAGAGTACGCCCAAGGATGGGAATGGCGACTATGATTTCGAGTCGCTGTATGCCATGGACCTGGATTTCCTGAACATGCAGCTCAATCAACTTCTTGCGGGCGAGGAGATAGAGATTCCGAAGTTCGATTTCAAGCAGGGATGCCGCACTTTCGTGGGCAACCGCATGAGGCTGTCTGACAAGGATATACTGATTATGGAAGGCATTCATGCCCTAAATCCGGAGATGACCACGGCGGTGGACAATTCGCGGATTTTCAGGGTCTATGCTTCTGCGCTGACTTCCCTCGGACTGGACGAGAACAACAACATTTCCACTTCGGACAACCGTCTGTTGCGCCGCATCGTGAGGGACAACCGCGTGCGCGGCATTACTCCCGAGCAGACCATTATGCGCTGGCACAGCGTTCGCCGTGGAGAGGCCCGCAACATTTTCCCTTTCCAGGAGAATGCCGACGCGGTCTTCAATTCGGCCCTGATTTTCGAGCTGCCCATGCTGAAATATTACGCAGAGCCGCTTCTGAGGCGAATTGCGCCCAATTCTCCGGCTTATACCGAGGCGGTGCGTCTGCTGAAGTTCCTCGATTTCATAGTGGCCCTGCAGCCGTCCGAGATAGCGGCCATACCGCCTACTTCCATAATGAGGGAATTCATCGGCGGCCAGACGCTATAACGGTGATGCAAGGTTATTTACAATCCCAGGAATAAACAGCTATCCATAGAGTTCGCGAAGTACGGCGAGGGAACGGACGTTTATGGCGGACTCTGTGTGATGCTCAAGGTATTTGAGAAGGGATTCCAGAAGGGAATTACGCGCAGGCCCCGACAGAGGGACCAGAAGGCCCTCGGCCGGCTCCTTCGCCATTATCTCCCGCAACTTGTCGGCATGCTCCCTGACAAAAGGAGCCACGTCAGGGAAGGTCGGACTGAAACCAAGCGCAACCGCCAGCCCCAGCAGGAAAAGTATATGGAAATTGCTCCAGTCGCTCTCCAAAGCGTCCAGAGTCAGAATCTCCCTCTCGCACCAGTCGAAAAGTCCCTCCTCATTGGCCCCGTCCTTGATTACCCTGTACAGCACCTCGCTGATAAACAGCGTCATCGAATTCTTGCCGACGTTGGAACGTATGCCGTTCAGTGGATACAAAGTATTGAACCCGGTGGCCGTCCACAGGGTGGCCTTCGGGTTCTCGCTCACCGTAGCCTCCACTATGTTGAGAGGCAGGAACATGGCCATCCCCGCCTTGCGCCCCGTACGCACCAGAAAACTCCGCCTGCCATACTCCCGGCTGAGGGTATGCAGCACGACGGAATTCTCGCCGAAACGCGTATGGTTCAATACGATAAGGGACGCGCTACGCTTCATCTAGTATTCGATAAGAGGCTTGGTAAGGGCTTCATGCAAAGGCTCGTCGTAGCGAATCCGGATTTCCACTCCGGCCTCCTGGTACCAATAGCGCGTCACGATTTCCTCCTCTATCCAGGGCACGATTTCGTCCTTCTTGAGCCTCAGGAACTTCTCCTTGTCCATTTCTATAGCCTTGTCCAGAGCCTCCAGCTCCTCCGTCATGGCCCCGGCCACACCGTCCCTCTCCAGCTCGGCCTTCATCTGGTCGAAAAGGGTCTTGGCCGAAGAACGGTAGTCGAACTCCTTGCCCATGGCGAAAGTCACAAAGTCGTCATAATCAGTGAAATGATAGTCTTTTGCACCGGCTATGCTCTCATGCTCGGAGATGTATTTGAGGGTATATTCCTTGATGATTCCGTTCACCACGAGCGAATATATCAGGCGGCTGTATGTCGGGAATTCCAGCTCCACGTCGGGGGTGATGCCGCCGCCGTCACGGACCGTCCTCCCGTGCAGGGTCTTGAACTCGCGGGTCAGCGAATCAGGAATATGCACAACGCTGCCGTCCTCAGCCCTGCGGGCATAGTCTATGGCCTGCACGCAGCGTCCGCTGGGGGTATAATACTTGGCCGTGGTCACCTTCAGCTGGCCGTTGTAGGGGAGAGGCCTTATGCTCTGGACAAGGCCCTTTCCGTAGGTCCTCTTGCCCATTACCGTAGCCCTGTCCATGTCCTGGAGGGCTCCGGAGACAATCTCCGACGCGCTGGCCGAACCACCGTCCACGAGCATGATTACGGGAATACGGGTGTCAATGGGGTCCAGGGTGGTACGCATCTCCACGGGAGCGGTGGAAGCACCCTTGGAAGTCACCACCAGCGAGCCCTTGGGAACGAAAATGGACACTATGTTCACGGCCTCCGAAAGAAGTCCGCCGCCGTTGCCGCGAAGGTCGTACACAAGGCGCTTCATGCCCTGGCCCTTGAGCTTGAGGAATGCCGCCCTGAAGTCTGAGGAAACATTCTCGGTAAATCCTGTCTGGAGTATGTAACCTGTTGTGTCATTAAGCATTCCGGCGTATTCTATATCGGGCAGGTGTATCCTTTCGCGGGTCACGGTAATGTCCTTTTCCTCCCCGCTGCGCACCTTGATGACCCTGAAAGTAACCTTGGTGCCGGGCTTTCCCTTCATCCTGTCGCTGCACTCCTTGGTCTCCAGGCCCTTGACCGACACCCAGTCGATATGGGTTATCCTGTCTCCGGCCTGCAGGCCAGCCCTTGCTCCTGGCGACCCGGCGTAAGGCTCGTCAATGGTGACATATCCGTCCTTTTCGGGCTTGAAAATGATGGCCCCTATGCCTCCGTAGGCCTTGGCTATCATCATCTGCAGGTCCTCGTTCTCCTCCTCAGGCACATAGATGGTATAAGGGTCCAGCTCGTCCAGCATGGCATCTATGCCCGCGAGCTGCATCCTTTGCAAAGGAAGGGTATCCACGTAAGAACGGCTGAGTTCCTTGAGTATGGCGTTATGTATTTCGACCCACTCTCCAAGTTTGAAGTCCCTGGACTGCGCCCCGGCGGAAAGCGCCGCCATGGCCGTCACCACGATTGCTAGTATTCTCTTTTTCATAATCTACAAAATTAGCAAAATTTGCCGTCATTTCAAGGATTCGGTAAAATAACCTTGCATCTCCCTGAACACGTAGCCACCCTCGGCTCGTAAGAGGGAGGGGCCCATTGCCCGCAATGGGAGGGGTCGAACGAAGTGAGACGGTTCAGGGTGATGCAAGGTTATTTTTGACATTCTCTATGTTTACCTGCTATTTATATCATAAATCGGGCCCTTTTTGGAAATGAGTGAAATAATCCGTATTTTTGTAGGATATAACATTATGATATGATATAACATTATGAATCGAAATATGGAGAAAAGAAAAGTACTTCTGATGATCCTCGACGGATGGGGCGAGGGCAGACATGACTACTCAAACGCAATATGGAGCCAGGGCACTCCCGTCATCGACGGACTCCGCGCAGCGTGGCCCCACAGTTCCCTTCAGGCATGCGGCGAATACGTAGGCCTTCCCGACGGCCAGATGGGCAACTCAGAGGTCGGCCACATGAATCTCGGAGCCGGAAGGGTTGTGTATCAGGACCTTGTCAAGATAAACATCGCCGCCCGCGAACACAAGTTCCTCGAAAACGCTCAAATCAAAGCCGTCTATGACTATGTCAAGCGCAGCGGCAAAAAGCTCCACCTGATGGGCCTCACCTCCCACGGCGGAGTCCACTCCTCACTGACCCATGTATATGAATTCCTGAAGGTTGCAGCCGACGAAGGCCTCGACAAAGTCTATGTCCACGCCTTCATGGACGGCCGCGACACCGACCCCCGCAGCGGCAAAGGCTTCCTCGAAGAGCTTGAGTCCAAAATGGCCGAAACCACAGGCAAAATCGCTTCCGTATGCGGCCGTTTCTACGCCATGGACCGCGACAAGAGATGGAACCGCGTAAAGGAAGCATATGACCTGATAGTCAATGGTATAGGCGAGAAATTCACCTCTGCCATAGACGGTATCCAGGCCTCGTACGACGCAGATGTCACCGACGAATTCGTAAAGCCCATAGTCATCACCGACGCAGCCGGGCAGCCCCTCGCCAAGATAGAAGAAGGCGATGCCGTGATATTCTACAACTTCCGCAACGACCGCGCCCGCGAACTCACCACCGTACTGACGCAGAAGGACATGCCCGAAGAAGGCATGCACACCATTCCCCTTCACTACTGCTGCCTCACTCCCTACGACGCTTCCTTCACCGGAGTCCACATCCTCTTCGACAAGGAGACCGTGGTGGACACCCTCGGAGAGACCGTCGCCAAGGCAGGCAAACGCCAGCTCCGCATAGCCGAGACCGAGAAATACGCCCATGTTACCTTCTTCTTCAACGGCGGCCGCGAGACCCCCTTCGAGAACGAAGACCGCATTCTGGTCAATTCTCCCAAGGTCCCCACATATGACCTGCTGCCCGAAATGAGCGCTCCCGAGGTGGCCGAAAAACTGATTGAAGCCATCAACAGCGGCAAGGAAGACATGATCATCCTCAACTTCGCCAACGGCGACATGGTTGGCCACACCGGAGTATATACCTCCGTCGAAAGGGCCGTCGCCTGCATAGACAAGCTTGTCGGCAAGGTGGTCGAGGCTGCGGTGGACAACGGATATGCAGTACTTCTTACGGCCGACCACGGCAATGCCGACTTCGAGGTCAATCCCGACGGCACTCCCAACACGGCCCACTCCCTGAACACGGTTCAGTTCATCGTCATCAACGTCCCCGGTGTCACCCAGGTCAAGGACGGTGCTCTCTGCAATGTCGCTCCTACCATCCTCAAGCTTATGGGCATTCCTCAGCCCAAGGCCATGACAGCCGAGCCTCTTATATGAAAAAATATCTGATACCCATACTTTTCCTCCTGGCTTCGTGTTCCGCACGTCAGGAGGAATTTTACTATCCCGACGAGGACCTTCTGGAATATGTAGATGTCAAGACAGGCTCAGGTGGCCACGGACATGTGTTCGTGGGCGCAAGCGTCCCTTTCGGCGCCATACAGCTCGGCCCTACCTCCATCCCACAGGGCTGGGACTGGTGCTCCGGCTACCATGACAGCGATTCCACCATCATAGGCTTCTCGCATACCCACCTGAGCGGTACGGGCATAGGCGACCTCTTCGATGTCACCGTGATGCCTGTGGTAGGCAAGGTCTCATACGCACGCGGCAGCGAGGACGAGCCTGCCTCAGGACTGTGGTCCTACGGCGAACGCAGCAAGGAAGAATGTTGGCCGGGCTATTACAGCATCCCGCTGGAACGCTACGGCATACTCGCGGAAATGACTGCTACTAAGAGAGTTGGCATGCACCGCTACACCTTTCCCGCCACCAAGACGGGAGCCATAGTACTGGACCTTGAGAACGGCGGATGCTGGGACGCTCCCACCTCGACTTCCATTACCCAGGTGGTGGGTCCCGACGGCAAGGTGTCGGCTCTGGAAGGCTACCGTTTCTCCACGGGCTGGGCAAAGAACCAGAAAGTCTTCTTCCATGCCGAATTCTCCGAGCCCATAAAGTCAGTACGCCTGATAGAAAAGGCTTACGACTCCAAGGACCCTTCCTCTCCCGAGGATGTGATGTATGCCAGGGTGGAATTCGGCGAACTGTTTGAAGGACAGGAGATTATGGTCAAGGTGGCGCTTTCTCCCGTGAGCGTGGAGAATGCCCGTCTCAACATGGAGGAGGAACTGCCCCTGTGGGATTTCGACGCTACGGCAGCTGCCGCTATGATAGCCTGGGACAGCCAGCTGGAGAAGGTCCGCATAGACTCGGAGCAGGACAAGAGCGTGTTCTACACCGCGCTCTACCACACCATGATAGCCCCTTCGCTGTTCTGCGACGTGAACGGGGACTATCGTGGAGCCGACGGAGAGGTATATAACAGCAAATCAAATATTTACACCACCTATTCCCTTTGGGATACCTACCGCGCCCAGATGCCGCTTCTGTCCATTCTGCAGCCCGAACTCATGCCTGACATGATAGGGACCATGCTGGACATCTACGACAAGCAGGGCAAACTGCCGGTCTGGCATCTCATGGGTTGGGAGACCCACACCATGGTGGGCAATCCGGGAGTCATTTCCGTGGGCGATGCCATAGTGAAGGGCCTGCAAGGATTTGACCGCGAGGCTGCATTCGAGGCCATGAAGGCCTCCGTGATGCTGACAGACAGGGGACAGGGCCTCCGCCAGGAACACGGATACATCCCCTCCGACCTTTGCAACTGGGCCGTGGCTCAGGATATGGAATATGCCATCGCGGACGGTGCCGTGGCCAACGCGGCGGCGGTGCTGGGACGAAAAGATGACGAACAGTTCTTCCGCGAGCGCAGCCATTCCTACCGCAACTATATGGATTCCACCACTTTGTTTGCCAGGGGCCGCCTTTCCGACGGCAGCTGGAGGACACCTTTCAATCCATTCGAGTCCGATGCCTTCGAGCAGGATTACGTAGAGGGCAACGCCTGGCAGTACACTTGGCTGGCACCCCAGGATTTCGACGGACTGGTGCAGTTCTACGGCTCCAGGGAAAGGCTTGTGGAGCGTCTGGACAGCCTTTTTGCGGCTGACACCCGCCTGGACAACGCCCCGCCGGATATCACCGGCCTTATAGGTCAGTATGTCCATGGCAACGAGCCCAGCCACCATATCATCTATTTCTACACCATGGCCGGCCGTCGCGACAAGGCCGCCGAAAAGGTCCGCCAGGTCCTTTCCACCCTCTACAGCAAGGGTCCCGACGGTCTTTCCGGCAATGAGGATGTGGGCCAGATGAGCGCGTGGTACATACTTTCGGCCCTGGGATTCTACCAGGTGGAGCCGGCTTCGCAGCGTTTCTGGTTCGGAAGTCCGCTCTTCGGCAGGACCTCCATAGCCGTTCCGGGAGGACATTTCGAGATAATAGCCCACGACAATTCCCCGGAACATATCTACATAGATAAAGTCAAGCTGAACGGAAAGATTCTGGAGCGGGACTATATCCTGTATTCTGAAATAATGAAAGGCGGAACACTAGAATTCTTCATGAAATGACCCCATTGTATCCACTCAAATTTGTCCCCGAACTTCACACAATGGTGTGGGGCGGAGAGAAGATTGCGCCTTTCAAAGGCATTGAAACAGAGCAGGAAAAGATAGGCGAGAGCTGGGAACTCTCCGGCGTGGAAGGCCATCTTTCCATAGTTGCCGAGGGTCCCCTGAAGGGCCGCAGTATCAGCTCCCTGGCTGAGGAATACGGAGCCTCCCTGCTTGGAAGCAAGGTGCAGGGTACCGAATTTCCTCTGCTGATAAAGTTCATAGATGCCCGCAGCGACCTTTCAATCCAGGTGCATCCTGACGACCGGATGGCAGCCCGTGTCCACGGACCCGGCAAGAAGGGCAAGACCGAAATGTGGTATGTGGTCAGCGCAGAGCCCGGTGCCTTCCTGCTGTCCGGCCTCAAGGAGCAAATCACTCCCGAAGAATATGTCCGTCTGGTCGAATCCAACAGGATAACCGATGTCCTGGCCCGCCACAGCGTCCGTGAGGGGGACGTTTTCTTCCTCCCCGCCGGCCGCATCCACGCCATAGGCGCAGGGTCTTTCATAGCCGAAATCCAGCAGACATCCGACTTTACCTACAGAATCTGGGATTACGGCCGCATGGGCCTGGACGGAAAGCCCCGCCAGCTGCACACCGACCTGGCCAAGGAAGCAATTGACTACAAGGTATATCCCGAATACAGGACAGCCTACGAGAGGGCTTCCAACAAGGAGGTAGAACTGGTCAGCTGCCCCTATTTCACTACTTCCCTATACGAGGTGGACGGGAGCGTCGGAAGAGACCTTTCCGGCCTGGATTCCTTCCTCGTGGTGATTTGCGTCGAGGGCTCGGGAGAGCTCAATGTCCCCGGATGCGGGAGAGTGTCAATAAGGCGCGGGGAGACAGTGCTGGTTCCCGCCTGCGCCTCCGAAGTGACCTTTGAAGGTCATTTGAAACTGATTACCAGCCATCTATAGCATTATATGAGAAGACAGAGACAGTCACAGGGAAAGAAGAAGAGCCGCCAGGAGTACATAGAGTTCGAGGGTACGGTAATGATGTCCCGCGAGGGTACGGTTTATGTGCGCAGCGAGGACATGAAGGAGGACCTGATGGTCCGCCCCAACAAAGCCAAGGGCGCACTTCACGGCGACAAGGTGAAGGTGGCAATGACCAAGCCTGCAATGCATGGACGCAAGGCTGAGGGTGTGGTAGTCAAGATAATCGAAAGGACAACCAAGCCTTTCGTCGGAGTGCTCCATATAGTGGGAGTGCAGGCCTGGGTGCTGATGCAGAGCAGGACCATGCCTTACGATATTTCCGTGAGGGTGATAGATGCCCAGGGAGTGCCCCTGTACCGCCGCAAGCATACCGAAGCCGTGGGCGTGCGCGATTTTACCGGAGCCCTGAGGCAGGTGGGACACAACGAATATACCATAGCCGGAGTGTATGAGACAGTGGACGGGAAGGCCTGTGAACTCAAGGCTGAAGCAGGCCTCAAGGTGGCCTGCGTGGTGGATTCCTGGGACAGGGGAGAGGTCAATCCCACGGGCCATATAGTCGATGTCCTTGGAGAAATAGGCGAGAACGACACGGAGATGCATGCCATACTCACCGAGTACGGCCTTCCTTACCGTTTCGAGCCCGAGGTGGAGAATGCCGCCGACCTGATTTCCGACAAGATTACCGCAGCTGACCTCAAGGGCCGCCGCGATTTCCGTGATACTCTGACATTTACGATAGACCCCGCCGATGCCAAGGATTTCGACGATGCCATATCTTTCAAGCCGCTTCCTTCGGGCAATTTCGAGGTGGGCGTGCATATAGCCGATGTGTCCTGGTACGTTAGGCCCGGCAGTCCCGTGGACAAGGAGGCTCAGGAAAGGGGCACTTCCGTGTATCTTGTGGACAGGACCGTCCCCATGCTGCCCGAGAAACTTTCCAACAAACTGTGTTCCCTGCGTCCCGGCGAGGACAAGCTGACATTCTCCGCGGTGTTCGAGATTACCCCCCGAGGCAAGGTCTTCAACCAGTGGTTCGGCCGCACCGTGATGCGCTCCGACTGGCGTTTTGCCTATGAGACGGCCCAGCAGATAATAGACGGCGGAGAGGAGTCCCTTCACAGGGAACTGCTTGGAGGAACTGACGGACGAGGAGGCAATTCCGACGATTTCGGAGTGACCACAGGGCTTGCCATTCCCCTGGAGCTCAAGGAGGCCATACTCAAACTCTGGGACCTTGCGGCCATTCTTCGCCGCAAGCGTTTTGCTGACGGAGCCATAAGCTTCGAAAGGCCTGAGATGAAGGTGCTTGTGGACCCTTCCGGCAAGCCCGTGGAGGTGTTTCAGAAGACTTCCGCCGAGGCCAACTGGCTGATTGAGGAGTTCATGCTGCTGGCCAACCGTTCCGTGGCCGAGTATGTGGCGACGGACGGCAAGATGAACGGCAGTGAGCGCAAGAATGCCAAGACTTTCGTCTATCGTATCCACGACGAGCCCAACATGGAGAAACTCCAGGGCCTTCGCGATTTTGCCGGCAATTTCGGCTACAAGACTTCCGTGGGCGAGACTCAAGGCCGCGCTGCGGCCAAGGAGCTCAACGCCCTGCTGGATTCCGCCAAGGGCAAGCCCGAGTTCATGGCACTCGAAATGATAGCCCTCCGTTCCATGGCCAAGGCCTGCTACAGGACTGACAACATAGGCCATTACGGTCTGGCTTTCAAGTTCTACACCCACTTCACTTCGCCCATCAGGCGATATCCCGACCTCATGGTGCACAGGCTGCTGTCCATGTATCTGGACGGCAAGCCTTCGCAGGACAAGAATTACTACGAGGAGCAGGCTGTGCATGCTTCAGACCGCGAGGTACTGGCTTCCAACGCCGAGCGTGACAGCATCAAGTACAAGCTCGTGGAGTTCATGCAGGACAAGCTCGGCGAGGAATATACGGGTCATATTTCAGGACTTACCGAGTGGGGAATGTATGTGGAGATAGAGCCTGCGATGATAGAGGGAATGGTGTCCCTGAGGGACATACGCAGCGATTTCTTCGAGTTTGACGAGGAGCATTATGTCATAAGGGGCAAGCGTACCGGCAGGATGTACCGTCTGGGCGACGAGGTCCGCATCAAGGTCAAGGCTACCAATCTGGACCAGCGTCTTCTGGACTACGAACTGATTGATGAGCAGTTGATTGCGCCCAAGGCTCCTTCGCGAAGGGGTGCGCCTTCAAAGCCCTCCGGCAGGTCCTCCGCCAAGCCCTCCGCTGCCAAGTCCTCCGGGCGTAAGGCTTCCTCTTCCAAAAAGGCTTCGAAGAAACATAATTGAAAATATTGTGTATCTTTGCGCTTGAATTGATTATTGATGATATGAAACTTATTTTTGCAACGGGCAACGAAGGCAAGTTGCGTGAAGCCGCGCAGATACTTGGCGAGGGGTTTGAGCTCGTTACCCCCGCATCGCTCGGTCATCCGGAGGATATTCCCGAAACCGGCACTACACTTGCTTCTAATTCGCTTTTGAAAGCGCGATATATTCTGGACAATATAGGAGGAGACTGTTTCGCGGACGATACCGGCCTTGAGGTTGAGATACTCCGCGGGGCTCCCGGTGTGAATACCGCAAGGTTTGCCGGCGAAAAGAAAGACCCTTCCGCCAATATGGGCAAATTGCTGGATGTTATGTCCCGCAAGCAGACAGAGGCTTCCATTGCGCGTGAATACGGCATAGACACCGTGCATGCCACTAGGAAGGCCCGCTTCGTGACCAAGGTCACCCTGTTTGTCGGGGGCGAAATGCAGACTTTCGAGGGCGTGATGGAGGGAAGGATAGCGGTTTCGCGCTCCGGTAAGGGCGGTTTCGGGTATGACCCAGTGTTCATTCCCGACCGCATTCCGGCATGGGAGACGGACCCCCTGAAGGCGGAGCCTGACGGCGACGGCACCGTGCCCAACTGGCGGATGCTCACGCTCGCGCAGATATCCGACGAGGCCAAGAACGCCATTTCCCACCGGGGCAAGGCCCTCCGCGAAATGGCCGCCTGGCTGAAAGCCAATACTTGATTGGATATTTTTGGATAATCCCGCAATATTATTTACATTTGTAAGTGATTTGCGGTGATTTGAAATGAACAATAAGTTTTTGGCCTATCTTGCTGCCACAGGTACAGTCATCCTGTGGTCCATGTCCTATATCTGGGCAGACCGTCTGCTGGAAGCCGGCATCCCCGTCGAATTCTTCGTACCGGTGCGCATCTTGCTCGCCGGCTGCCTGCTGTTCATCCTCAACCTGGCAGCCCGTCTGGACATGAAAATACGCAGGAAAGACCTCCTCAAGTTCATTCTGCTTGCCCTCTGCATGCCCTTCGTGTATTTCGTTGCTGAGACCTACGGCCTCAAGTTCACCGAATCGCCGACCCTGACTTCGCTGATCATAGCCACCAACCCCATATTCTCCATGGCCGCCGGAATGCTGATTTTCAAGGAAAACTTCAGCAAGGTCAACATTCTGGGCGTATTCATAGCCATAGCCGGGTTGTGGCTTGTGACATATACCCGCACCGCCACGGGCCCTCTTTTCGCCCTTGGCATAGCCATACTGTTCATCGCCGTCATCTCCGAGGTGAGCCAGATTGCATTCACCAAATCGCTCTCCGACACCTATGCACCCTCGGTGATAGTCATGTACCAGTTCCTATTCGGTGCGGTATTCTTCCTGCCCCTGTTCCTGACCAAGGGAATCGCCACCTTCGACGCTTCCCTGTACCTCAGCTGGCAGGTGCTCTATCCCACCCTCGCCCTTGCCCTTCTGTGCTCGGCGACGGCGTTCTCCATCTGGGCTTACGCCATCAAGAATCTCGGCGTGGCCCGCACCAGCGTATTCCTGGCCGTGGTGCCTCTTATTACCGCAGTGCTCGCCTTCATCCTCGGAGAGGAGAAGATAGCCGCCCTGCAGTGGGCCGGACTGGCGGTTGCCATGGTAGGCATATTCATGACTCAACTTGTAAGCGATAAACACAATGAAACTGAACGTTAAAAGCGAGACTTCCCGCCTGAGGGAAGTGGTGCTGGGCCTTCCGACATTCAACGGACCGACCCCGAAACTCAGCGAAACATTCGATGCAAAGTCCTATGAATCAGTTCTTCGCGGGATTTATCCCACAGAGAAGGACATAACCGCCGAGATGAATGCCTTCGAGGCCGTTCTGCTTAAGTACGGGGTCAAGGTATACAGGCCTTCCCTTGTGAAAAACTGCAACCAGGTCTTCTCCCGAGACGTGGGCTTTGTCATAGACGACAAGATAATCGTATCCAACATCATTCCCGACCGTCAGGAGGAAATAGATGCATACGATGCCATCTATAGCCAGATTCATTACAAGCAGATATATAACCTTCCCGAGGCCGTGCATGTGGAAGGCGGCGACGTGGTGCTGTACAACGGCATCATTTTCCTGGGCCAGTATTCATTCCCGGACTATTCCCAGGTGAAGACCGCCAGGACCAACCGCCTTGCCCTGGACTACCTGTCCATGCTGTTCCCCGAGAAGACCATAATTCCCCTGAACCTGCGCAAGGATGACAAGAATCCCCGCGAAGGCATACTTCACCTTGATTGCACCTTCATGCCGGTGGGGCATGACAAGTGCATAATCTACAAGAAGGGCTTCCTCAATCCGCGCGATGCCGACCATCTCGTCGAGATGTTCGGAAAGGACAACGTCTTCGAAATCACCGAGGAAGAAATGTACTGGATGAATTCCAACATATTCTCGATTTCGGAGGACGTGGTGGTCATCGAAGAGCATTTCGACCGCCTTCACGACCATCTGAAGAATGTCTGGGGAATGACCGTGGAGACCGTTCCCTACAGGGAGATTTCCAAGATGGGAGGTCTCCTGCGCTGTTCGACTCTGCCACTTAGACGAGACTAGACTATGAGCAAACTTGCGATGATTGCATTCGGAGGCAACGCCCTCCTGCGCTCGGGCGACAAAGGAACCTTCGCCGAGCAGCTTTCCAATGTAGAAAACACCTGTTCCTGTCTTGTGCCCCTTATCGAGAGGGGATACAACATAGTGATAGGCCACGGCAACGGCCCTCAGGTAGGCAACGCCCTGCTTCGCCATGAGGCCGGCAAGAAACTGTATTCGCTTGAGGCTATGCCCATGGATTTCTGCGGAGCAGAGACCCAGGGCTCCATCGCCTATCTTATAGAAACGGCCATGGAGAAGGTCCTGAGGCGTTTTGACCGCCGTGTAGTGTCTTTGGTGACCAGGGTTGAGGTTCCTGCCGACGACCCGGGTTTTGCCAATCCGACCAAGCCCGTCGGTCCATATTACACCCGCGAGGAGGCTGAGGCCCTGTCCGGGGAATTCCGTGAGGACCCCAGGGGACGCGGCTGGCGCAAGGTCGTTCCTTCCCCCGTTCCCGTGCGGATTTCCAACATAGACCTTGTGGAAAGGCTTGCGCGCGAGGGATACGTGGTCGTGACCGTAGGCGGTGGCGGCATTCCCGTAGTGCGTGACGGAGAGGGTCTCCGCGGTGTCGAGGCCGTGATTGACAAGGACCTTGCCAGCGCCCTTGCAGCCATTCAGATGAAGGCTGACGAGTTCTATATTCTCACCGACGTGCCCAAAGTATATATCAATTTCCGTACTCCCGAGGAGAAGGCCATAGACACCATGACGGTGGCCCAGGCCAAGGAATATCTCGCCCAGGGAATGTTTGCCGAAGGGTCCATGGCTCCCAAGGTCCGCGCCGGCATCCGCTTTGTCGAAAACGGAGGCGGTCAGTGCGTGATTACGGAGGCCGGACAGCTCTTCAACCCTCTTGCCGGTACAAGGATAATCAAATAATACACAATAACTTATGCCACAGAATCTGAGAAACCGCAGCTTCCTTAAGTTGCTTGACTTTACTCCCCGTGAGATTGAATTCCTGCTTGACCTTGCAGCCGACCTTAAAAAGGCCAAATACACAGGCACGGAGCAGCCCCGCCTGAAGGGCAAGAACATAGCCCTGATATTCGAAAAGACTTCCACCCGCACCCGCTGCGCCTTCGAGGTGGCGGCTCACGACCAGGGTGCCCATGTCACCTATCTCGGCCCTACGGGTTCGCAGATTGGCGTAAAGGAATCCATGAAGGATACGGCCCGAGTGCTGGGCAGGATGTATGACGGAATAGAGTATCGCGGCTTTGCCCAGAAGACTGTCGAGCAGCTTGCCGAATACGCCGGAGTCCCCGTTTGGAACGGCCTTACCAATGAGTTCCATCCTACGCAGATACTGGCCGACTTCCTGACCATGCGCGAGCACAGCGAGAAGCCCCTCCGCGAGGTATCATACGCATATCTTGGCGATGCCCGCTTCAATATGGGCAATTCCCTGCTCGTCGGCGGTGCCAAGATGGGAATGGACGTGAGGATTGTGGCTCCCAAGGCCCTCCAGCCTTCAGCGGAATTGGTAGAGGAGTGCCGCAAGGTGGCCGCCCGGACAGGTGCCCGTATCACCATCACCGACAATGTCGATGAGGGCGTAAAGGGTTGCGATTTCATTTATACCGACGTGTGGGTATCCATGGGAGAGCCCGCAGAGGTGTGGAAAGAGCGTATAGACATGCTCCGTCCCTACCAGGTCAATGCAGAACTCATGCGCCGCACCGGCAATCCTTCCTGCAAGTTCATGCACTGCCTTCCAGCATACCACAACTTGGAGACCCAGGTGGGCCGCGACGTTCATGAGAAGTTCGGACTGGACGGCATCGAGGTCACCGAGGAAGTCTTCGAAAGCCAGAACAGCATAGTGTTCGACGAGGCCGAAAACCGCCTGCACACCATCAAGGCCGTCATGGTCGCCACCCTCGGCGCATAGCCGCGCGAACTTTGGTGGCTGTGGAGGTTAAACACTTGTAAATTAACACTTTAAGGGGTGGGCCTTTCCTGCTGGGCGGGTAAAGGCCCACCCCTCTTTTCGGTCATTATCAACCCCTTCGCCTCCACGGCCTCTTATTTGGAACTTGCAGGTTTTGGAAATACTCTCGGAAAGTGGCAATGTGTATGTTGTTACCATAGTCCAAGAAAAGATATATAAAGTCCCAGCTATGCTATGTATTATAATCAGCTGATTACTATATTGTTACTATTAATTAATTGATATTCAGCTGTTTAGGTTTGAGAAATATGTAATATTCTGAATATCAGAGGAAGTAACAAACGTGTTAATTATTCTGGTGAAAATGTTGAAAACTTTTTTTGTTTAATCGTTTGGAATATCGGAGGAAAACGCGCATATTTGCAAGCGGAAGCCCGAACCGGGGAACCGATGTCGCGAGTCGTGAAGCCAGGAACGGACAAAGCAATTAAAGTCAAACCAAATCCCAATATCAGGCCATGACGTAAAAGGACTGTGGCAGAAAAATGGACGGCGCAAGCTGCAACTCACGCCGTACCTTGTTTAGAAACATCTTAAGCCATTTACAATCGACCCAAAGGGCCGACAGGGTGTTTCATAACTATGGCAAAGATAATTTGCCCCTGCCAAAAAAGCAATAGTTGCAGCAAAAAAACGACAAAAATAATGTTTAATCTAACGTTGTTTTATGATGAAAAAAACGTTTATTTGTTTGGCATTCGCCATATTATCAACCATTTGCTTGTGGATGGGCATCCCACAGGAATTGTATGCCCAAAACATAATCGACGGTACTTATCTGCCACCGGAACCCCAGTCGACGGGGATGTTACAATATGGAGGTCAGCAACCTGCGCTATACACGGGAGCCGTTTCAGCAGAGATACCTGTCTATGTCTATACGGACCCGGATTTCACGATACCTATATCCCTAACGTATTCGTATTCCGGTTATATGCCAGGAATTCCTGCCAATTATGTTGGATTGGGATGGTCACTGAATGCTGGGGGTTGTATCTCTCGCCGCGTGAGAGGAGTCAAGGATGAATGTGATTTAGGTAATGTTTTGGGGTACAAAGTAGCATCAGACAGGAGGGACTGGTCAGACCTGTCAAACCTTCAGGACATAATAACGAAAGACGGGATGCCGACAATTCATTCAGGGCATGATTATTATGAGACTACCAGCGATATCTATATGTATTCTTTCCTGGGTCATTCCGGCAAGTTTGTCATTGACAGGAGAGGTATAGCAACAGTCTATGACAGTTCAGACCCGCATGGTATCATTTCAGTAGACTTGAGCCAACTTTGCCATCAGCGTTTTCAGTCAAAGATAAGCATAGAAACAGGAGATGGATATAGATATGAATTTGGAGGTCACTTGACTCAGTCGGCTCAGGATGATAATATTGACTGCGCGGTAACTTATACTCCAGCATCTCCGATGGGGACCTATGACAGAAACAGTGATGAGTGGTACCTCACGAAGATTGTGGCACCTAATGGCCGAGTTGCAACCTTTACATATCGGCTCGGAGAAGGCTGTATGACCAAGAGTGTTATGCCGACAGCAAACAATAAAACATTCTTTACCTATACCGGAACAAGCACAGGCTTCCCTTTTCATTTTGATGGCGGGGAAAGCATTTCGAGCGGTATATCAAATTCCTATGGATACCTCATTACGGAGAAGAGCATCGCCCAACTTGAAACTGTGAGCATTACGGGAGGAGGAGCCATGACGTTTTCTTATGAGTCCAGACTGCCGGAAAGAGGGAAACCGAACACTGCTTTGCCAGTCAATCTGGTTCAGCCAGACCGATTGAAGAGCATTGTCGTGAGTGACGCATCATCAAACATACTCGCTTCTACGATACTGTCATACAAATATACGTCCCAGGCAAACAGTGCTAATCCTGTATTGCTTCTTTCGGCAATTCAGAATCTTGACGGGGAATATAAACTGTCGTATTATAATGAATCTGCTGCCTTCCCCTTGCAAGGCTCACCGGCGATTGACCATTGGGGATATTGGAACGCCAATTCTGACGAGGATATTTCATCTGTTCTTCCTGAGGCTTCCCTTGACAATCAATATCGGGAAACAATCACCGGAACAAGCCGTAATCCGAGTTCGGCTAAAGCAATTAGCGGCATGTTACGGAAAATTGAATATCCTACCGGAGGATGGACGTTGTTCGAGTACGAGCCAAACCGTTACAGAAAAGAGATAGTCCGCAACAGTACGCCACAATCGCAAGGTGTTCCTGTGTTGAACAGTCTGTCTTCAATCAAGACAGGTGCAGGTATGAGGCTTAAGGCGTTGGAAGATTATTCTTCTCAGAATCAATCGTATAGGACAGAATATATTTACGAGGATGCAACTGGTTTATGCTCTGGTATCATGTTGAATATGCCGAGGTATTACAAGGCGTACAAGACTGAAGGTGCTTCGACAAACGGGCTGACTGTGATTCTTTCTTCAAACAACCAAGGATGTGAGATAGATGGAGTAAATGTTGAATACTCCCATGTGCAAGTTATTCATGCGGATGGCTCGAAGACAATGAACTCTTTTTCGACATACGAGGACTACCCTGATAGT
>JAFVCK010000035.1 GCA_017479265.1 Bacteroidales bacterium
AAATTTTTGGTTTGGTCAAAAATTTGCTATATTTGCAATGTTTATTCCCGGTAACCTCTGGAGAAATCCAAGTTATCGGGTTTCGCATTTCTTATGCAAAGATAGCACAATCAGTCGATAAAGTCCCATTCCTACTTGTAGAATTCATTCGCGTAATCGATAATCCCCCTGACGTAGAGGGAAAAAAGAGGAAAAATAAATGGACAAATTTCTCAAAAAAACTTAAAAAAATTTTCAGAACCACCAATGCAAAGATAGTGAAAGTTTCTATAAAACCTATCTTTCAGCCCGATATTGACTTGTCCGGAGCGGAAAACGAGACTCGAGCCCGCGACCCCGACCTTGGCAAGGTCGTACTCTACCAACTGAATATTTTACACATCTTCATAGAGCAATGCCGTAACTTCCTCTTTTAGTTTTGGGAGGTCATTTATGACGATTTTCCACATAACATCATCTGTCACGGCTGCGTAATCATGGATGACACGGTTGCGAGTGGCAATGATGGCTTTGGCGTGTGAGATTGCAATGTCAGGATTCTCTTTCAACAGTTTGTTGGTGGCTTCTCCGATAATGCCGATATTCCTTTCAATGGCCCGCCGTAGCATAAGATTTTTCTGATACTCGTCAAAACGCTTCGGAACCTGTTCAAAGAATGAATAGACCTCGTCAATAGCAGTGTCGATATCGTACAGATGTGCTTTAAGATGCCTGTCCATAGATAAGTTGTTTGGTTTCGTCAAGTTCTTCTTTAAAGTAAGGATTCTTGACGGCATTGTATTCTACCAGGTCCACGTCCCGTTTCAACAGGTCTTCCAATGCGAACTTGAAGTCAAAATAGTTCTCTCCGTAAACTAAAAGCGGTAAAGCATCGCGGTCAAAGATTACAGTGAAATCTACATCGCTGTCCTTGCTGAATTTGTCGGTCAGAATAGAGCCGAAGACATACAACTGCAACACCTTGTGTTTCTCACACAGGGCTGCAATCTGCGCCATATTTCTCCGAATCAGCTTCATGACATTGCAAAGATAGTGAAAGTTTCTATAAATCGTATCTTTCAGCCCGATATTGACTTGTCCGGAGCGGAAAACGAGACTCGAGCCCGAGGCTTCGCCGTCGGGCAAAGGTCTTCGGCCCTCGCGAATAGTTACGTTACCCCCTCGCCGCTACGCGGCGGTCCCCTCGGGGGACAGGGGTCGCTCGTTCGGGTCTCGTATCAACGAAAAAAGCAGCCCAAAAAGGCTGCTTAATCGTGGAGCGGAAAACGAGACTCGAACTCGCGACCCCGACCTTGGCAAGGTCGTGCTCTACCAACTGAGCTATTTCCGCATAAGCCCGTTTTGGTGTTTCGGGATTGCAAAGTTACTACATTTTTCTGAATGTGCAAATATTTTTGCGATTTTTTGCGCAATTCCGTCACGGCTTGGGAATCCTGCCGCCCTCCAGAAGGTCATACAGGCCGTCCTGGCTAAGCACTCCGCGCTTGAGGTCCGAAGGAATTTCGCCCCTCTCGTCAGCCTCGTAATCCCTCTGCCACTGCCCGGAATACATATAGCGCCTCAGGGCCTCCACATCCTCCTCTATGGTAGGATAGGCCTTGCGTGACTTCACGGCTGCCTGCACCCTGTCGTAGCACTCCTCCATAAGGACAATATTGTCAATCCTCGCCTGCGATTCAGCCTTCTCGCGCCAGGGCCGGAAATAATTCTCTATCAGGTTGTAAGCCCTTACTGCACTGTCCTTGACCTTGCTGCCGTACCAGCGGGCGTTGATTTTCTCCCCGGAGGCATATTCCATGTAAATCCTGTATGAATGCCCTCCGGTTATGCTCTCCTCGAGGGAATAGCCGGCGAGCTCATGCACCTTAGCATCATGCAGTTTCTGCCTCAGGCTGTCCACCACGGCGGAATCCACCTCGAAGGTCGCATGGATCTCCGGGTCCTCGAAACGGTTGCCCACATTGAGGGCCACAACCACCTTGGGCACCGAATCGGTATCCGTGATAAGCTCGCAATAGTCTTTGCCAAGGCCGGCGGCACCTGTGCGGGAATAGCTGCAATATATCAAAGCCCCTTTGGGCGGCGGACTCGCAAGAGCGCATCCGAACAATCCGGAAAACATAATCGTGAGTATGAACAGTATTTTTTTCATAGGTTGAAAGAACATCAGAGTTTCTTGAAGAATCCGACTGCGGTTTTCACGGCGCGGTATTCCATCTTACGGGAATCGCCCTTGCCCTGATACCAGGTGTTGAGGTGAGTGTCCCCGAGCATCATGCCCGTAGAACCGCCGCCGTCGAGATTCATCGCGCTCACGCAGCCTATGCTCTTGAGAATCAGCGCCATTTCGGGAAGGCTTGCGCCGTCGCTCTCATCGACGCGGCCGTCGCAGACAAACAGCACTACCCTTCCGTCGGCTGTATGTCCTATGGCAGAACGGTCGGGACGCGAACCGGGGAATATGTCGCTGGCCCAAAGCTCGTAATTGGTCGTGTACCACTGTCCGTTATGGCTGTCGTCCACCACCACCTTGCCGCCGTATAGCACCATAGGACCGGCACTGATGGCAGCATACGGCTGCCAATCGACAGCCTCGCAAGGGAAGGACTTGAGCTGGGAAACGGAAGACTCGTACCAGTACTTAGCCTGGTCGGGCACGGTAGGAAGAGGCATTCGGTAGCAATATGCGACGCTCGGACGGGCCGACCACCAGAAAGCGTCGGGCTTGCCGGAAGCATCTACGCCAACGACTCCGGGGGTGCAGAGGGTCCAGCTGCCGTCCGAAACATTGCTGCCGCCGTAGCCTTCGCCGTAGCGGGTGCCGTCTATGACGTACGGAGTTGTCCAAGAACTGCCCCAAGCGAAGAATCCTCCGTTTATAAGTACGTAGCAGTCACCGTTAGACGACTCTGATATCTTGTCTATGGTAGCAAGTGAAGACTCATAGCATACGCGCAGCTCAGCGTCCTTCGAGCAGTCGGCTATGGCGTACCATGCCTTGAAATTTCGCCCGTTGAGGGGACTCTCCGTGCTATATACTTCCACTCCCGAGGGCACTCCCGAAGGGTTGGCTACGCGGGTCCACGAAAGAGATGGCATCGAAGGTTCCTCGCCAAGGCTCATCTGAACAGGGTCGCTGTAGAACACTCCGCTTCCGGACTTGTTGTATACGCAGACATAATAGGTCTTGCCATATTCCAGGGCGGCATTGGGAATGAGTTGGCCCACAGTCCTGTCCGACGGCAGGGAAGGCCCTGCAAGGGTATTGTCGTCTATGGTAGGAAGGGGATTCTCGCTCCAGCAGAGGCCATGGCCGTTGGAAGACCCCTTGACGGTATAATTGAGCATCAGATAGGCGTAGGTCGAAGACGAAGAATTGACCACGGGCATTTTCTCAGGGTTCTGCAGACGCACCGGACCGCTCTGACAAATCTCTGAATTGGCGCTGGCCCTGGCTCCTGTCGCCTGCACTCCGAAAACCAGTGTACGGCCCACTACATCCTTGAACACGTATGAAGTCGCCGTAGGCTTGAGGAACACGTCGGCAAGGTCGAAAGCGCTCTCGGAAGCATCTCTGCAATAGATACTTATGCCATTTGCATTCTCTGCGTTATTGGTCCAGCTCAGCAGCGCGTCAGTGGTCCCGGAGACCTCCACGCGGAGGTCTGAAGGAGCGGCCAGCACCACGACGGGCTCGGCCGAAGGCTCGACGGAAGGTTCAACTGAAGGGTCCTCGGAAACCGGCTCGGCGGAAGGTTCCTCGTAAGGCTGGGCCGAGGGCTCTAAAGAAGGCTCAGGCTGCACATTACCGCTGCACGACAGGCACAGGGCCAGCAGTGCAGTCACAAAAAGGCTTGTTTTTTTCATAAGACTAAACTTCAACGCAATTGCTGAATTCGCGGAGGAACCTCAGGTCGTTCTCGAAATAATGGCGGAGGTCGTTCACCTGCCACTTGAGCATGGCGATACGCTCCACGCCCATTCCGAAAGCGAATCCGCTGTACTTCTTGCTGTCTATGCCGGAGGCCTCGAGCACGTTGGGGTCAACCATGCCGCAGCCCAGGATTTCCAGCCAGCCGGTACCCTTGCAGATGTTGCAACCCTTGCCATGGCAGATGTTGCAACTCACGTCCACCTCTGCGGACGGCTCGGTGAAGGGGAAATATGAAGGACGCATGCGGATGCTGGTCTCGGGACCGAACATCTCGCGGGCGAACAGCAGGATAGCCTGCTTGAGGTCGGCAAAGCTCACATTTTCATCTATATACAGGCCCTCGACCTGGTGGAAGATGCAGTGCGCACGGGCGGAAATGGCCTCGTTGCGGAACACTCTTCCGGGGCAGATTACGCGAATCGGAAGGCTCTGGGTCTCCATGGTGCGCACCTGCACGCTGGAGGTGTGGGTGCGGAGCAGCAGGGGATTGACATGCCCTGTGGATACGAAGAAAGTGTCCTGCATGTCGCGGGCAGGATGGTTGGCGGGGAAGTTGAGCGCCTCGAACACATGGTAGTCGTCCTCGATTTCGGGACCCTCGGCCACATCGTATCCGAACTTGCGGAATATGTTGATAATTTCCTGGCGGGCAATGGAGACAGGATGGCGGGAGCCCAGTTCATGGGGATCTCCGGGCATGGTAACGTCATCACCCTTGGAGGCAGGACCGGCGGCAGTCTCGGCCATGGACTTGAGCTCGTCTATCTTGGCCTGCGCCTCTTTCTTGAGGACATTGAGCTTCTGGCCGAACTCCCTTTTCATTTCGGGAGCGACCGTCCTGAATTCTTCGAAAAGGGCAGTGACTTCGCCCTTCTTTCCGAGGAAACGCACCCTGGCTTCCTCTACTTCCTTTGCGCTCTGGCACTTGAGCTCGTCGAGCTCCTTGAGTATCTTTTCTATCCTTTCTTTCATAATCTGCAAAGTTAGCAAAAAATCATTTTCCTGCCTTGGCTTTCCTCTTGTCGCGTGCTTTTTTTGCCCTCGCGGCACCGGATTTCATATATTTGGTCCACTGCTGCTCGGAAAAGAAGCGGTGGTAACTGCTGTCTATCCTCTCGGCCCACTTGTCCCTGACTATCATGTACAGGTCATAGTTCTCGACCTTGGCCTGCTGCATGTCCCTGAGTTCCTCCTGAAGTGCCTTGTAGTCATGCTGCAGGGTCGAATCCACATAGAACACCTGCCAGGCCTCCAGGTTCAGGAGGTTCTCCAGGCGTTCGGCCTCCTTGGCGGCAAGTTCCTCGACGGACGGCTCCTTTTCAGGGGTCTGAGCCATCGCGACAAGCGAAAAGGCCAAGAATATGGGCAAAAAATACCGTCTCATAAAAATATTTTCGTTAGATTTGCAAAATTAAACAATTAATTTGGAAAAATGAAGGGTAAAGTATCATTGGCCTTGACACTCGTTGTCGCCGGGCTCTTCTGGGCCACCTGGACAGGCTATGCCTGTACCAATGTCATTGTCACCAAGGGAGCCAGCGCAGACGGATCCATACTGGTCTCATACGCCGCCGATTCCCACTGGCTGTTCGGTGAGATGTACTTCCAGGAAGCGAAGGATTGGAAGGCTGGCAGCATGAGGAAGATATATGATTGGGATTCAGGTCGTTACCTTGGCGAGATTGACCAGGTGGCCCATACCTACAAGAGGGTCGGCAACATGAACGAGCATCAGCTTATAATCACCGAGACCACCTTCGGAGGCCGTCACGAACTCGTGGACCGTCATGGCCTGATCGACTATGGCTCATTGATTTACATTGCCCTCGAAAGATGCCGCACCGCCCGCGAAGCAATAAAGTGCATCACCGACCTGGCCGACGAATACGGTTATGCCTCCGAAGGCGAGACTTTCACTATAGCCGACAAGAACGAGGTATGGATTATGGAGATGGTCGCCAAGGGGACCATAATGAAGAACGGCCGCAACATCAACAAGGGCGTGGTATGGGTCGCGATGAAGGTGCCTGACGGATATATATGCTGCCATGCCAACCAGTCCAGAATAGGTGTCTTCCCTCTGCATGACCCTGATAACTGCCTGTATTCCAAGGATGTGATTTCATTCGCCCGCAAGAAGGGATACTTCGACGGAGAGGATGACGAGTTCAGTTTCCGCGATGCATACTGCCCCATAGACTTCGGTGCCGCGAGAGGATGCGAAGCAAGGGTCTGGAGCGCGTTCAACATCCTCAGCAACGGCTGGTTCAGCTTCGAGGACGCTTCCGGCAGGATAGTCACCCATGATGCCATGATATATGCCGACCATATAATGGGACATGACCTCAAGACCCGCCTCCCGCTTTTTGTTCAACCCGCCAAGAAGCTGACTGTCAAGGATATAGCCGATGTCATGAGGGACCACTTCGAAGGCACTGTCCTGGATATGCGTTTCGATATCGGTGCAGGCGGCAACGAACTGCCTTACCGCTGGAGGCCCATGGAGTTCGAGGTGGACGGCAAGACCTACGTCAATGAGAGGGCTATCGCAACCCAGCAGACAGGATTCTGGATGGTGGGACAGGCCCGCGGAGCATTCCCCGATGTCATAGGCGGCATACTGTGGTTCGGCACCGACGATGCCGCAACATCCTATATCACACCTGTTTACACGAACACCGACAAGGTCCCGGAGTGCTTCCGCGAGGGTAACGGCGACATGCTGACATATTCCCCCACCTCCTCGTTCTGGATCAACAACAGGGTGTCCAATGCCTGCTACAAGATGTACAATCACATGGCTCCGTACGTCCGCAAGGAGATAGACGAGTTCGAGAAGGACCAGCTCAAGAAGGTGCATCTGAATGACAACGAAGCCCTTGACCTGTATAAGGTTGCGGCCGACAAGGCCCTTGCCAAGGCACAGAAGAAGGGCGAGCAGTACAATCCCAAGGAAGACACCGGCAAGAACATGGACAAGGTCCGCAAGCTGCTCACCAAATACTCCGTGGATACTGCCCAGGAGCAGTTCGGCAAGTGGGTCAAGCTGGAGGAGACTCTGCTCGTGAAGTTTATGGACGGAAATATCAAGGCCCAGTATAAGGACGGCACATTCCGCCACAGCGAGCATTCCAAGGCGATCCCGGACGGCCTGACCTTCCCCGGATACACCGATATGTGGAAGGAGCATGTAGCCGAAGACCACGGCAAGTTCCTGGAAGTCAAATAATTGAAGTTACATACTCAAAGGGGTTGACCATCGAGGCCAACCCCTTCTCACATAACACACAGTCTGCTAGAATAGCTTTTATGAGGCGGGGACTGCGCCCGCACAATCTAATGTTATAGGACTTCGTGTTGCGTGAAGCGCAATTTGGAGTCCGATTGAGCTAACCCCTGCCGCGGTAGGACGCTCAACTCAGCACCTTATATATTGGGGAAAGAGGAAGTGACGGACAGTTCCGTCGAAGTGATG
>JAFVCK010000036.1 GCA_017479265.1 Bacteroidales bacterium
AAGGATGTCCAGATCAACATCTACGAGGTTCGCAAGCCCGAGGTTGACGCCCATATCGTAGCAGACAGCATCGCCCGTCAGATTGAGGGCCGCGTCTCTTACAGAAGGGCTATCAAGATGGCTGTCGCAACTGCAATGCGCGTTGGTGCAGAAGGTATCAAGGTCCAGATCAGCGGCCGTATCGGCGGTGCTGAAATGGCTCGCAGCGAAATGTTCAAGGAAGGACGTACTCCTCTCCACACATTCCGTGCTGATATCGACTATGCTCTCGCAATCGCCAACACGAAGGTAGGTTGCCTTGGCATCAAGGTATGGATTTGCAACGGTGAGGTCTATGGCAAGAAGGACCTCTCTCCTAACGCAGGTCTCGCAGCTGCATCTGCCCAGGGTGGCCAGAATGCAGGTCGTGGCGGACGCGGTGGTGACCGCGGTGGCCGTCGCGGCGGACGTGGCCGTCGTGAATCCCGCGCCGAATAAGCGCAGTTTCACTCGCAAGACAAGGCCGGCTCCGATTTGGGGCCGGCCTTTTTTTACTTGCCCTTCCTCATGCAAGCAGCGAGCGGTACAGCTCAGCGTTCGGACCGTCCTTTGAGGTGAGTTTCTTGGCTATGCGTCCTTTCTTGACGTATATGCTCGGCACATACAGTTCCGGCATCAGGACGGCAATGAAACTTGCGCTAAATCCTGCTATGCAATAACTTATGAACCTGTATTCCGCCTCCTCCATGTCCGGGAAATCCGTGCGGATTTTGCTCATGACATTGTCCAGCCGCTCGTCGAGCATCCTTTCGAATTGGGAATTGGTCGAATTTGAGCCTTGTATTTTTTCGGCAATTTTCTCAACTTCCCTGTAAACATTTTCTTGTTTGTCCCGGCTCCTGTCTGTCAGGAACACATTGCACAGATTGCCGATATCTTTGAATTCCTTCTTGTACAAGTTCACGAAAAGCCCTTGAAGATAAGTGCCTCTGTCCTTTTCTTGCTCAGTTCTCGTAAGCAAGGAGTCCATATCCTTCAATTTTGCGTTCAGAGTGTCGCATGTCGTTATGAGGTAGTTCAACTCCCTGGCACGTTTTCTCTTTCGGTATAAAGCATATATCATGATTGCAACGAAAACGAGAGCAAAAAACAATCCGATATAAAACAATCTTAAGTATCGTATGTATCGAATAAAAGTGTGTTCCCTGTAAGTGCCGGCCAGTATTGAGTGGTCGTATTTTGCAAAATATGCTGCTTTTGAGTAGGAGCACGAATCGCAGGCGGCCTCTGAAATGTTCTTTTCATAGAGAAGCGCCTGTGCTGTTGCAGAATCCATGGTGCTGCAGAAACCGATTCCTTCATCTGCGTAAAATCCTGCATGGTAAGGCAGGCCGTTCATGTTGTAGATGCTTGCGAGCAGATTGCAGCAGGAAGCGGCTGTGATTGAATCCGACGTGCTTTTGTATGGCTGGGCCATGATGCAGTGCTCGCACCTCAGTAGGAGTTGGAGACTCATCTTATAGCTCCCTTTTTCATAAGAATCTTTCCCCATGTTCAAAAGGGCCTTGGTGTCAGTATGCAGTGGGGCTATGTTTTCCAGTATGATTTGATCCGTGTGACGGGAAGTGCATCCGGTCACTGCCAGCATCAAAAATAATTGAAGTAATCTTTTCATAATAATACAAAGTTGGCGATAATATCCCGATATATCAAATTTGTCAGCATGTTTTAAGACCTTGATTCCGCGATGTTGGATTTGTTTTTCTAAAGAAGTATAACACGCTCATTATCCGATACATACAGATGCTAATGTTAGGTTTTTCCTTTGCATTGGGATTATATCCGCCTTACCTTTGCACTGAATTTTAATCAATTATATCATGAGGAACGAGATTCTTGCCTTTATGCTGTTTTTGCTGCCGATGGCTGCAATGGGGCAGGGCCGGATAACCGGTAAGGTATTCGAGTACTGGTATAGCGGAGATGTCAATAAGCCTTATGTGGAACGCCCAGTAGGAGGGGCGGCTGTAACTGTTGTATCAGGCAAAGATACATTGAAAACGGTTACAACCGCAAACGGGCTGTTCGATTGCAAACGCGTGGGTGTCGGCATGGTGAAGATAGTCTGCGGAGGAGGCGAATATGAAATATCGGAGCAGAACGTAGAGTTGTTTACCGGCGAAAACATAATATTCGTTGAATTGAAGCGCAAGATTACGACATTGGCCGAGGCACGCGTCCGGGCTGATGCACCTGTAGTCACGCACCATAAGGACACATTGATATTCAATGCTTCGGCCGTCAGAACCATGGAAGGCGACAATGCCCTCGAAATACTGCGTCAGATGCCGGGAGTGGAGATAAAGCGAGGAAAAATCCGGATTCACGGCAAAGAAGTCAAGCGCACGTATGTAAACGGCACCCTGGTTTATGGCGACCAGGTCATGGCACCGCTCAATGCCGTCCTTGCCGATGCGGTGGTAAATATCAAGTCTTATGAAGAGACCTCGGTGACCGACCGCCGCAGAAAAGCCCGCCATGGCAAGAAAGAAACGGTTTTGGACATTACCACGAAGGAGCAAATAGTAAGGGCAGTGGATGCCCACGCCAGTGCAGGCTTGGGCATTGGGAAGGGCGGTGATTTCAAATATTCGGCAGGTGCTGTCGGGAATTTCTTCTCCGAAAAGTTCCTGGCCTACGGAAACATCTATGCCAATAACATAGGGCTGACAGACAACTCCTTCAAGACAGCCGGTCACATGAGCGGAGACCTTAGGACGGATGACAACAAGGTCTTCGCCCAGGCAGGCGTGCAGAAATACTGGGGAGATAGGATGATGGGCAGCAACATCAAGGCCGAGTACAACTTCACCTACGATAATTCAAAGGATGTCAGCCGCATAGTCAAGGATTATTACGAGAATATGGAGGGGGAACGCAGGTATGAACAGAACTGCGAATCCGGAGCCGTATTGGGAACGCATTCCGCCTCTATCCGGGCCGACATAAACAATGAAAAGATAAAGTCGCTCAACATTGGACAGAACGTGTCTTTCAGCAATCGGAAAGAATCTGACATGGAACGCTCCCTTCTATACGAAAAAGATGCCTTGACCTTGACCGGGCTTGAAACAAGGGAAGTGGCCGACCGCCAGTGGCAGGTCGGAGGAGATATCACATGGTCTGACAATCAGAATCCCAAGGGCTGGTTTCCTTCCCTGACTTTTGGATATGACATCGGCAACAACCGTGGAAATGGAATGAGAGCGGACACTCTTGCGTCCAGCCTCAACAGGCGTTTCCTGGTCATGGATGATATAGGGAAGAATTCCAGTCTTTCCTTCGGAGCCAATTGCAACGTGTTCCTGCTGAATAATGAAAAGGCCACGGTCATGGGTATTTTCGGCCTTGGTGCCAACCGTTCCAGACGAAGCAGCAAGCGCATGGCAATAGACCGCCTGGACCCGGACAACAGCCATGCTGATTATGTCAACACCTTCGACTATAACTGGAATGTCTCGCAGTATGGAGCAATTGCGGCTGTCCAGGCTTCCTTTGGAATGATGTCCGTAGAAATGGATGCCAACTTCAAATTGAACAGGTTGAACGGCGTGGAATCTATCCCCGAAACGAAAGATAACAGCCGGTTGTATTTTACTCCGGGCGGCAGCATAAAAGTGAGCAGGGGCATGACGAGTTTCAGATATTCGGTTGATTCCTCCCTTCCCTCGCAGGAGCAGGCGAGGGAGAGAGTTGACAATACCAATCCGCTCTTTCCTAAAGCGGGCAACCCGGATTTGAGACCTGAATATATCCACACCCTCACCCTGGGACATGCATTCCCGAAGGTGGGAAAGAGCGGGAGCATCACTCTCGTGTTCGATTCTGAACTGAAAACCGCTTCCCATGTTTACAAGACGGTGTTTTTTCAGGCTCCTGCCAGCTGGCACGGATACGAAATGCCTGCGGGTGCAACCCTGACAATATGGGAAAATGCCGGCCTATCCACACACTTGTCTTTGGATGCTTCGTACAAGGTCAGGTTCCAAAAGATAAAAACGACTGTAACATTCGGAGCCCGGTACGGCTATTCGGCTCTTCCGGAATATATAGCAGACGACAGGATTGTCCGCAGGGAGTCAGCGCCCGAGGCAAGGGCCGCCTTCGATTGCCGTCCGGACAAGAAAACAAGGTTGTCTTTGAATGCCTCTGTCCGTTATATGGATTCAAGAAGTTCCAGAAGCGACCTGGCAGCTGTAAATGCCAGAGTATCAGTGGATGCAGCCAGAGTAATAGGCAAGTATTTCTTTGTGCGCGGCTCATATAACTGGGGCGGATACATTTTTACCAAGGGCAGCTCGGATGCAGTACATGTGAACGGACTCAATGCCATCGCGGGAGTAAGGTTGCTAAAAGGCATGCTGGTGATTTCTGTCTCAGGAAATGATTTGCTGAATCAGGCTTCGGGCTATACCGTCAAGGATGGGGCCAACTATCGGGTACAGCGCTGGCAGCCTTCGCTGGGACGCTATTTCATGCTCAATATATCATACAGGTTCAACAGGACGAAGCCCGGGGTTGAATTCGCCGGCGGCCTTGTCTCCGGACAATGAGTCTCAGAAGCTGTTTTGAAATGGTTGCTCTCGTTTTCTATGGCCCTTTTCGGCCATCTTCTGCATCCTCATCGGTTAAGAAGCCACTGCTTCGCGTCCTCAAATCGATTCATGGGACCTCTCAATCGATATTGACTCGCTATACCAAGCGGAACAATAGTATTGCGGATACCAGCCGTTCTGACTCTGTCAAGGTAGATAGATGGCTGTACAAAGACACGCAGACTTC
>JAFVCK010000037.1 GCA_017479265.1 Bacteroidales bacterium
TCGGCATGGAAGAAATGGTTCGCGTCCTTGAGGGAGGAATAGTCGTTGAGGCTGTCGCCGCCGGTGACGGATGCATATACGTCAAGCCAGTCGGGCACCACGGCTACGTCGGCATGGACTGCAGGATAGACCAGCTGTCCCTTGTCGGGATTGACAACGAAGCCGCCGTAGGTGACATTCTTGTTGTTTATGGACATGGAAACCTTGACTCCGAGGGAGAGGTTTATCCGGTCCAGGTCCAGCACATAGCGGGGCGTGAAATTGAAATTGCCTGTTGAAGTCTTGAACAGGCCGCTGTAGAAGGTCATGCCCATGGAAGCGTCTATGAGAAGGCGGTTGGACCCTCCGATAACAGGTCCGAAAGTACCGAAAAAGCGGATGTCCTGCATATCCAGGGTGCGGTAATTCCCCTTGGAGCCGAACATCACGTCATCGCTGCCGTAGCGGTAGGTGATGTTGGCATCGTAGTACATGTAACTGCCGCCGAGGTCCTTGGAGCGCACTCCGAAAGCCACGTCCCCGGCATTGTAGTTGGACTTGTCGTAAACGGAGGAATTGAGGCCATAATAACCGGCCTTGAAATCCAGTTCGCCGCTGTCCCACTGGAAGCGCCCGTTGACTCCGGCCTTGTTGCTGATGTCATAGCCCTTGATATCCTCTTCATCGGTGCTGAACTTGGCCTTCTCGTGGTTGGACACCAGACGGATGGTATTGTCCTCATCGCTCTTGGGAGAGGCGAAGACACGGCGGTACTTGCCTATGTATGACTGATGGGAGGCATACACGTTGAGGGTGAACGGACCGCTGCCGAAGGGCGACCAGACAAAGTCGAAAACCGGATTGAGGGCATATCCCGCACCGGTGCGGAGATATATCCTGCGGCCGTCGAAGCCGTCGGGGGCTGGAGTCATGTCCACGAGGTAGGGCTTGAACTCGTACACGCCCTTGTAGGGGTTGTCGAATACCGAATAGTCGAACTTGAGGTCGAAATTCATCAGGGAATCGGGTACGTCCATCTCCCTTGCCGGCTTGTGGATGTCAAGCAGTTTGCCGTCGAAGACATTGGTCACTTCAACGGTAGGATTTATGGCCTGGGCCTGCGCAAGGGTGGATACCGCCGCCAGCAGCAGGGCTGTAAATATATGCTTTTTCATGTTCATTTGCCCATTTCAGATAGTTTTTCAAGCCTCAGCATCACTTCCTGATGCACGTCGTCGTCGCCCGAGGCGGGAGTATAGCCGTCGCGGACGCTCTCGAAGGTGGCCCTTGCCTGGCGGAACTCGCCCTCTTCCACGAAGCTGTCGCCCAGCAGGAGGAAGGACTTGGCAAGCCAGTAAGGCTGGGAAGAGCCCTTGTCGGCAAAGGCATAAACCTTGTCCCGGACCTCCTTGAACTTGCCCCTGTCGAAGGTATCGAGAATGTCCAGATATGCAGCCTCGGCACCTTCGGCAGTCGAAGGGTCGGAGGAAAGGGAAGCCATGATAGCCAGGGCCTCGGCTCTCTTGCTTTCGCCCATCAGGGCCTTGGCCTTGAGGTAGCGGGCCTCGCGGTCCTGGGCGGGAGTAACTTTGCTCCAGGAACTTACCAGATCGGCATATTTCTCGGCTTCGGGATAGTTCTTGGCCTGGTAGGCGCTTCTCATCATGCCTTGCAGGGCCAGGAACTTGTTGCTCTCTATCCTTGCCACCTTGTGCAGGTTCTCATAGCCCTTGAATGCATCTTCGAAATGCTCGAGGCTGTAGGAAAGGGCGGCATACTTGGCGCTGGCCTGTTCCAGGAAAGCGCCCGTGCCCCTGTCTATGACATCCTTGTAGTGGTCGCAGGCCTGTTCCTTGCGGTCCAGGGAAGCGCAGCACTCGGCCATGTAGAAATCGCAGCTGGCTATGTTCTTCCCGGAAGGGTAGCGATGCTTGTAGTTCTGCAGAGAAACCAGGGCCTTCTGCCAGTTGCCGGCAAGATAAATCTGCTCGGCGGCATTGAAGAGCATTTCCTCCTTGTCGGCCTCGCTGGAGAAGTTGCCTCCTCCGAGGGTCTCTATGTATGCGAGGTACTTTTCAGGCTCCTGCTTGGCCTGGTAGATGGACTCTATGGCAAGCAGGGCATCGGCAGACCAAGTCGAAGAAGGCATGGTCTTCACCACCTTCTTGTAATGCTCCAGAGCCTTGTCGTACCGGCCGGCGTTCTTTGCCACCGTACCCAGGCCTATCAGGCCCCTGGCTACGAAAGAACTGTCCTTCGAAGTGCGCACCAGCTTGTCGAAGGCAGCCGTGGCCTGCGCCTCGCTGCGGGAATCAATGTAGCAGCGGCCCAATTCGTAGAGGGTCTCGCTGTAGAAGGGAGTCTCGGGATTGGCCCTGTTGACTGCCGAAAGCATCTCCAGCTTGCGCTCGTTGTTGCCGTTCAGTCCGAAGGACACTCCGCACTGGTACCAGGGATAGAGGTCGTCCACGTTGTTGTAGGCAGTAATCACCTTCTGGTAGGAGGAAATGGCCTCCGGATATGCCTTGCGGGTGAAATAGCAGTCCGCCTTGCGCATCATGGCATCCTTGCGGGAAGTCTCGTCGTCGAGCTTGAGATACTCCTCGAACCACTTGGCGGCCATCTCGTAGTTGTTCTCCTTGAAATAGCAGTAGGCTATGTCGTAGGGAATGGCATTGCCTTCCGGACGGCCTTCAAGGGCAGAGAGGTTGTACAGGTCGGTGTATATGGCCCTCGACTGGGTATAGAGCTCGTCCCTGTAGTAGGATTCGGCCAGCCAGTAGCGGGAAAGCTGGTTCAGAGACGAATGTTTGTCGGTGTAATATGCCGCCGCCTTCAGGCAGGGAACGGCGTTTCTCCAGGACCCGTTGCGAATCAGCTGATTCGCCCTCAGATAATTGGCTTTCACATAGTTGGAACGCATGTCGGGGTCCAGGTCGTCTATATTGTCGTAGGCAGCCACGGCTGCCGCATAGTCGTGGTTGCGCAGGGCGGCCAGGGCCATGTAGCTGTAAACGGTGGCTCCCCTCTTCTTGTCGGAATACTTTCCGAGATAGTCATCGAACACGGTGCCGTCACCGTTGAGGTCGAAGGCCAGCTTGGCATAGTTGAAGAACGAATCCTCCTGGATGTCGGGATTGCTGGAAACGGCCGCCGCATCCTTGAAGGCGGTCATTGCCGACACCTTGTTCTTGGTCTTTATGTAGGCGTATGCCATGTTGTAGTTGGCGGCCTGTCCGAGGGAATCGGTGCGGTCGGGCATCTTGGAATAGTTGGATATGGCACCTTCCCAGTCACCAACGGCGTAGAGCAGGGAGCCGGCATAGAAAAGGTCACTCCTGTCCATGGATGACACTTCGCCTATCGCATCGTAATACTTCTTGGCGGTAGCCGTATCGCCCTTTACCAGATAAGCCTCGGATATTATCCTGGCCAGATGCTGCTGACGGTCGCGGGGAATCTTGTCATATATTTCCACGCCATGCTCTATTACGTAGTCATAGTCGCCGTCCATGAAGCGGCATTCCATTATGTAATAGTTGCTTATATCGGTAAAGCGGGGGTCTTTGGCGGCCAGCTCGAACCACGGAATGGCCTCGCGGAACCTGCGGGTCTCATAGCAGATATAGCCCGAGGTATAGCGGGAAGGAGAGGTGTAGTCGCAAAGCGGCATCTGTTCGATACGCTGGAATCCGTACAGGGCTCCGTCGGTGTCGCCTGTCTCGAAACGGGAATAGGCCTCCTTGAAAATGTATTCCGCAAGGTCATCCTTGGGGACATTCTCTTCGCCCACCTGGTCGAAGGCAGCGGCGGCAAGGTCGTAACGGCCGTCGTCAAAGAGGTTCAGGGCATGCCTCCAGTACATCTTGGGCAGCAGACCGGACCACGAATGCTTGTCGATATATCTGGACATCAGCAGTTCATAGTCTTCGCTGCGCATGCTGATGGCGCACAGGACGGCATAGCCTTCGGCCTGGGGGTCGTTCTCTATGGACTGGAAAACGGTCCTGGCCTGGGAATACATGCCCTTCTCATACAAGGAAAGGGCATACCTGAAGTCGTCTCCGTCCGAGGCTGCCTGCAGGGCTCCTGCACCCAGCAGGGCGGCAAGAGCTGTACAAATCAATTTATATCTCATAGTTCTCACTTATTCACCATTAAACCTACAAATTTAATCAATTTTCATTATATTTGCACAAGAAGCTGTTTTGAAATGGTTACCGAAGTTTTATATGAGCCATTTTCGAGTCAGCTTCAAATACGAAGAGGGCGCGAAGCAGTAGCTTCGTAACCGATGAGGATGCAGAAGATGGCCGAAAAGGGCCATAGAAAATGAGAGCAATTATTTCAAAACAGCTTCTAAATATGGAGCCACAAATGGAGGATAATAACAAGCAGGTCCTGATATCGTTCAAGGGAGCGGATATCGTCAACGGCGAGACCCCGGTGATATACGGTCTCGACATGGAAGTTTGCAAAGGCGACTTTGTCTATATCGTAGGCAAGGTCGGCACGGGCAAAACATCCATTATCCGTACAATGATAGCGGAAAACCCTGTGCGCAAGGGCCACGCCGAGGTCTGCGGATTCACCCTCGAGGGCATAAAGGAGAAGGACATTCCCTGGCTCAGGCGCAAGATGGGCGTGGTGTTCCAGGATTTCCAACTGCTGATGGACAGGAGCGTGGAGGACAATCTTTCCTTCGTGCTGAGAGCCACGGAATGGAAGGACAAGGACTTGATAGACAAGAGGATAAAGGAAGTGCTCACCGACGTGGGCATGGAGCGAAAGGCTCACAAGATGCCCCATCAGCTTTCAGGCGGAGAGCAGCAGAGAATAGCAATCGCGAGGGCCCTTCTGAACAAGCCGGAGGTCATAATAGCCGACGAGCCTACGGGCAACCTCGACAATGAGACGGCGGACGGGATTATGCGCCTTCTTACCGGCATAAACAAGGAGGGCACGGCCATAGTGATGGTGACCCACAACAGGGGCATTTTCGAGAAGTACCAGGGCCGTATCTTTGCCTGCAAGGATGAAAAGTGCATAGAGCAGCTCGATACCGACGTGATAGACCTCAGCCTTACTATATGACACGCAAGGAGCGCTACCGCGCAGTGGTGGAATGGTTTTCGGAGAATGTCCCCGCAGCCAAGAGCGAACTGCACTACGACAATGCCTTCCAGCTGCTGGTGGCGGTGATTCTTTCAGCCCAATGCACAGACAAAAGGGTGAACATGACCACTCCTGCCATTTTCGAGAAATACCCCGACCCTGCTTCCATGGCGGCAGCCTCCTTCGAGGAGCTTTATCCCCTCGTAAAGTCCATTTCCTACCCCAACAGCAAGACGGCCCACCTTATAGGCATGGCTGAAAAACTCATCTCCGATTTCGACGGACAGGTGCCCTCGGACATGGATGCACTGCAGAGCCTCCCGGGCGTAGGACAGAAGACTGCAAGCGTCATAGCATCAATAGTTTACAATCAGCCCAAGATAGCCGTTGACACCCATGTATTCAGGGTGTCGCACCGCCTTGGCCTATCCGACGGGAAGACTCCCGAGGCCGTACAGAAGGACCTCGAGGGCAATATACCCGTTGCCAAGCGGGCCATATCCCATCATTGGCTGATTCTCCACGGCCGATACACCTGCACGGCCCGCAATCCCAAATGCGCCTCCTGCGGCCTCGCTCCCTCCTGCCGCCAGTTCGCCAAGGAAAACTCCAGCTCTTTATAATCAGTCGGCGGGTATGGGGTGTCCGGGGGCTTGTCCACCCCCGGACAAGTATAGGGGGAGGGGCCCGCAAGATACGAGTTATCGCGAAGCGATGACGAAGAAGATTGTGGGAGGGGCCGGAGTGAGCGAAGCGAACGAAGTCCCCCGGACACCCCATACCCGCCAATGAAAAAAAACGAGGTCAACCCGTTGGGAGCCGACCTCGTAATATTTTTTGAACAAGCCTTTACAGCAGATTACCGTTCCAATCCACGGGGAAAGCGTGGAAGGGGTCCGCCGCTGCATCCAGCATCACGCAGAATTCCTCACGGGTAACAGCCCTCTCGGGGTCCGGAGCCTGTATGCCAAGGTCGCTGAGCTGCTCAAGGCTGAGCACCCTGCCGGAAACGGAACTTATCCATTCCATGGCATCGCCAAGGCTGACTATATCGCCGTCCAGGGCGGCCACGGGCATGGTCTCATAATAACCCTCCACGAACAAGTCATCAAGCTTAAGAGGGTCTCCGGTACGGAACCATGTCTGGTTCTCCCAGTTGAAAGGCTTGCCGTCTCCGCGAAGAATACCGGTAGCACCTATCCTCTGTACGGCGGCAAAATGCGCCTCGCTGTTGTCCAGGTCGTTATAAGGCATGATATATACTCCAGCCTCAAGGAGCTTGTCCTGAAGGTCGCGCACGGCAACCTCGCGTACAGCCTTGCCCTGAAGCACGGAAAGTGCGGCAAGCGCACCCGAAGCCTGTCCAATCTGGAGCACAACGGGCTGCAGACGGGTCGTTCCGTTGATTATGTTGGTAACGGAAACGGACTTCTCCGCCACAATGAAATCCTCAACATCCTTGGGAACCATCACTCCTGCAGGCAGGCCGTATGAAGGTATCGCATAGAAATGCAGGCGGGGAAGGTCCATCCAACGCTCATAGCGGTAATGGTGATGGTCAACAGGATAGGTACCGCTGCCAAGAGCCGTACGATAGAGGTTGTTGCGGAAAGGATTGGCTGCATCATCCATGGTGAAACGTACTATTCCGTCTATCCTGCGTGACTCCCTGTGATAAGGGATGAAAGGAAGCCGGTCCTCGGTGGGATACTCGTCCTCGGAAAGGCCGAGATTCTTGTATCCGAGTTCGGTCTGGAGGACATACAGGAAGCCAAGGGTAATGTTCTTGCAGCTGTCCAGGGCGGCCTTGCGGCGCTCGGGAGTAGCATCTATAATGTTGACATACACATCATTGGCATCCACGGGCCAGTTGACCATGTACTTGGTGCCTCCCGAAGTCACGGGCAGCTTGCCGTAATTGAGCATCATGGAAGGAGACCAGATGGTCTGGTGGGTGTCGGCCTTGCGGTAAGAACTCTCGCCGGGAGCCCCCTCGGTGTTGTAATTGTGGGGATTGACGGCGCAGTTGTAATAAATCCGGGGATTGTAGTCCGCAGGCTTGGCAATGGTCTTGTCGGCATCGGGACCATAGTCCGTCAGGGTCATGCAGAAGGTAAGGTCCTGGATGATGCCATTGGCCTTGGCCGGGGCTATGCTTTCTCCCGTATCCTCACGCGAATCCATGCCAATGGAATACTTGACTCCCACGGCCTTGGCAACGTCGCCAAGCTCTGTGCCGTCAATCAGTACATGGGTCTTGTAGGTCACAGCCTTGCCATCGCTCAGGAGCTTTACCTTCCAGCCGTAGGAAGTCTTCTTGGCGCTCACAAAAGAAGTGTTATAGAGCACATCCAGGTCGCCGCTCACCGCAGAGGCCATATCCTTGAAGATGCGGTCTCCCACATGGGGCTCGAAAAGCACGTTGCTCACCCAGCCGGACTGCAGGCGGGAAAGGCTGCCGTAATGATCCACGAGGGCATCCACAAACTCGTCGTAGATACCGGAACGCATACGATAGTTACCGTCCACCGCGCTTACGCCGGCGCTCGTGAGCATGCCGCCCAGCCATGTGGACTCCTCCGCTATCACGGTCTTTACTCCGAGGCGGGCAGACTGGATACCGGCAGCGGTGCCGCTGGCACCGCCCCCGATAATCAGTACGTCAGTCTCCCTGGCGCAGGAAACCGCTGCCAGGAAGACCAACATGTAAAAAAACCTTTTCATAGACTACTTTGCCAGGTCTTCGAGCATGGTGCCAATCTGGTAGAGTCCTCTGGGAACGTGGAAGCAGCCCTTCCACTTGCCGCCCTTCAGAGGGAGGAGAACCTCGCCGCGACGGTTCAGGTAGCCGAACCACTCGGGATACTCGGTATCCTTGAAGTGCTTCCACATGTACTCGTCAAGCTTGAGGAACCACTCCA
>JAFVCK010000038.1 GCA_017479265.1 Bacteroidales bacterium
ATCGCATCCTGGGGTTGTATTCGGTCCCAAGGGTTTGGCTGTTCTCCAATTAAAGCGGTACGCGAGCTGGGTTCATAACGTCGTGAGACAGTTCTGTCTCTATCTGTTGTGGGCGTAGGAAATTTGCGAAGGACTGACCTTAGTACGAGAGGACCGGGTCGGACCAGCCTCTGGCATACCGGTTGTGGCGCCAGCTGCATCGCCGGGTACCCACGCTGGGTCAGGATAAGCGCTGAAAGCATCTAAGCGCGAAGCCGTCTTCAAGATGAGACTTCCATATAGGGACGTCGGAGACTACGACGTCGATAGGCGGGAGGTGTACGCACGGTAACGTGTTCAGCCGACCCGTACTAATATCCCAAGACCTTTCCTCTGGAAGGATAGGCATATGGAACGTGGCATGCGAGAGTGTGCTGTAGAGTCTGGATTGAGTAGCCTTTGCCTGGATTGTTCTCTCAAGAAAAATACTGCGGTGGCTATGGCGGCGAGGAACCACCTCTTCCCATTCCGAACAGAGAAGTTAAGCTCGCCATCGCCGATGGTACTGCCCCACCAGGTGGGAGAGTAGGCAGCTGCCGTTCTTCGGGTTCCCCGGTCAACTCATGTTGACCGGGGAACTTTCGTTATAAGGGGGCGAATCCCCCTGCGACCCCCTCGGCCGGGGAACTTTCGTTATTGCGAGTAGTCGAAATAACCTGCATCCACATGAACCGTCTCACTTCGTTCGACCCCTCCCAGCGCGGAGCGCCGGGCCCCTCCCTCTTACGAGCCGAGGGTGGCTACGTGTTCATTGTGGATGCGGTTATTTCTTCGTTGACAAAGCCACGCTGTCATTCTGAGCGGTCCCTGAGCCTGTCGAAGGGCATAGCGAAGAATCTTGCCGGAGACTTACAACTCTTCTTTGATATTATAGCTGTTGCGCTCTGAAGAAGAGCGGCTGACAAGCTCGCAGACGAAACCTGCCAGGAAGAACATCGCACCGAGTATCACGGCGACAAGCGCGAGGTAGAAAAGCGGCTGGTCCGTAACGGCGCGGAAACGCACTCCCTGCGCCTGGTGTATAAGTTTTGCCACTATTATCCATATAGCCATTACCCCGCCGACCAGGAACATCAGCAGACCTCCGAAGCCGAAAAGGTGCATGGGCTTCTTGCCGAAAGTGCTTAGGAACCACAGGCTAAGCAGGTCCAGGAATCCGTTCACGAAGCGCTCCATGCCGAACTTGCTCTTTCCGTAGAGCCTCTTCTGGTGGTGTACGGGCTTCTCGGTAATCTTGTCGAAACCGGCATTCTTGGCAAGGTAGGGGATATACCTGTGCATCTCCCCATAGACCTCTATGTTCTTCACCACATCCTTCCTGTAAGCCTTAAGGCCGCAGTTCATGTCGTGCAGCTTTATGCCCGTAATATGCCTTGCCGTAGCGTTGTACAGTTTTGAAGGCAGGTTCTTCGTGAGCTTGTTGTCCTGCCTGTGCTGCTTCCATCCCGACACAACGTCCCAGCCTTCCTCGGTGACCATGCGGTACATTTCCGGGATTTCGTCCGGAGAGTCCTGCAGGTCGGCATCCATCGTGAACACCACCTGCCCCGAGGCCTCCTTGAAGCCGCAGTAAAGGGCTGCGGACTTGCCGTAGTTGCGCCTGAAAGCTATGCCCCTGAAGGCGGGATTCTCCTCATGCAGGCCCTTGATGACGGACCATGAAGAATCCGTAGAGCCGTCGTCCACCATTATTACCTCATAACTCCATCCGTTCTCCTCCATGACGCGGGTAATCCACCGCGCCAGTTCGGGGAGCGACTCCGCCTCGTTCAGAAGCGGCACTATGATGCTGATATCCGGAGAATTACTGTTCGTCTGGTCCATTGTTCTCGAAAGGATTGCGTGAAGGAATGTTGGAGGACAGTATGGCGGAAAGCACCGTACCGTAGAGCCAGCAATATATGAAAGTGGAGAAAAATGAAATGACGGGCAATTTGTCCATCACCTTCTCCATGGCGGACATTGTATTGGAATCCAGCCCTGTCGGCATGGAAGACAAGGCTGTCTGCACGGCAGTGGAAAGAGACTCCGGGTCGATGAAGGTCATTGAAGCCAGGCTGTACGCCGCCACGATTACTGCCGAAAGCAGGGCCATGCGGTTGCCAAGTTTCCTGGTATCGCGGTTGTCAGCCGATGGATACTTTTCCGCGAGCCTTTTCATGAAATATCTCACGAGAAGGATGCAGCCTGCGAACCTGAGGGCCCACAGCAGGAATGAAAGGACGGTGGAAAGGAAGGCCAGCATGGCCCCTCCGCCTATCTTCGCCGAGAGAGAGCTGACCAGCGTCACCACAATGGTAAATCCTCCAAGTACAAGGCCTGCCACTGCCGACTCGTTCCAAATAGTGCCGTTTTCAAGAGATTCTGCCATACAAATGTGTCTGTTTGTGCAAAGATAGCAAAATACATTGAAAATACTGTAAAATTTCGTATATTTGCAAGTTGTAAAGAATATGGATGATATGATAGACATAACTTTTCCTGACGGCAGCGTAAGACCCTTCGAGAAGGGTGTCTGCGCTTATGACATCGCAATGGCCATCTCTCCCAGGCTCGCGGCCGAAGTGCTTGCGGCAAGGGTAAACGGACAGGTAGTGGACCTGACCCGCCCCATCAACGAGAACGCCGAGGTTTCTCTGCTCAAATGGGAAGACGATGATGCCAAGAAGGTATTCTGGCACTCTTCCTCCCACCTTATGGCCGAAGCCCTCGAGGCCCTCTATCCCGGTGTCAAGTTCGGAATAGGCCCTGCCGTCGAGAACGGATTCTATTATGACGTGGACTTCGCAGGCGCGGCGTTCACCGATGCCGATCTGGCCAAGGTCGAGAAGAAAATGCTCGAACTTGCCCGCGGCAAGGAGGATTTCCACCGCATAGAGGTCTCCAAGGCCGATGCGATGAAGCATTTCGAGGAAAAGGGCGACCCCTACAAGTGCGAGCTCATAAGCGAACTTGAGGACGGCACCATTACATATTATACCAACGGCGCATTCACCGACCTGTGCCGCGGACCTCACCTTAAGAACACCGAGGTCATAAAGGCCGTGAAACTTACCGCCATCGCCGGTGCATACTGGAGAGGTGACGAGAAGCGTCAGCAGCTCACCCGTATCTACGGCATCACCTTCCCCAAGAAATCCATGCTGGACGAGTACCTGGTGCTTCTGGAGGAGGCCAAGAAGCGCGACCACCGCAAGCTGGGCAAGGAAATGGGCCTGTTCACCTTCTCTTCAAGGGTAGGCATGGGTCTGCCCCTGTGGCTGCCCCGCGGCGCCGTCTTGCGCTATCAGCTCGAGTGCTTCCTGCGTGAAAAGCTCAAGGAGCAGGGATATCTCCAGGTGGTGACTCCCCATATCGGCAGCAAGCAGCTGTATGTCACCTCCGGTCACTGGGCCAAGTACGGAAAGGATTCCTTCCAGCCCATACAGACCCCTCAGGAGGGCGAGGAATATCTCCTCAAGCCTATGAACTGCCCCCATCACTGCGAGATTTACGCATCTTCTCCCCACTCATACAGGGAGCTGCCCATACGTCTTGCGGAGTTCGGCACCGTGTATCGCTACGAGCAGAGCGGAGAACTCCACGGACTGACCAGGGTGCGCAGTTTCACCCAGGACGACGCCCACATGTACGTGCGTCCCGACCAGCTCAAGGATGAGTTCAAGAAGGTCATAGACCTTATCCAATACGTGTTCAAGGTCTTCAAGTTCGACAAGGTGAAAGCCCAGATTTCTCTGCGCGACAAGGTCAACCGCGAGAAATACATAGGCTCCGAGGAGAACTGGGAGAGGGCCGAGCGTGCCATCATCGAGTCCTGCGAGGAAAAGAACCTGCCCGCGGTCGTGGAGTACGGCGAGGCCGCCTTCTACGGCCCCAAGCTCGACTTCATGGTGAAGGACGCCCTTGGCAGGGAATGGCAGCTGGGCACCATACAGGTGGACTACAACCTGCCCGAGCGCTTCCAACTTGAATATACTGATGCGGACGGTTCCAAGAAACGTCCTATCATGATACACCGCGCACCTTTCGGTTCGATTGAGCGTTTCACCGCGGTTTTGCTCGAGCATACGGCCGGACATTTCCCTCTCTGGCTCGCTCCTGACCAGGTCAAAGTACTGCCTGTCAGCGAAAAATATGCAGATTATGCAAAAAAAGTTGGTGATTTGCTGAATTATTCCGAAATTCGCGCTTCCATAGACGACCGTAACGAAACTCTCGGCAAGAGGATACGTGAGATTTCGCTGCTAAGGGTCCCCCTGCTCATCATCGTGGGCGAGAGGGAACAGGCGGAGGAAACCGTGTCCATCAGGCTCTGGGGTGAGGACAAGGGTTCTATGAAAACCGAGGAGTTCATAACTTGGTTCCGCGACTATGTAAAGCAGGAGCTGGGTTAGGGTCCTTGGGCAATATGGTTAAACACAATTAATTACAGGAGGAACGTTTTATCGCAGCGCCTTTCAGACCGAACCGTCCGGCCGGGCAGAAGCCCGGTGGTTCCAGGCAAAACAACAAAGCTCAGAACGCCAAGGGCGAGAACGAGCTTAACATCAATGGGGCAATACGCTCGCCCCAGGTACGACTGGTAGGGGACAATATCCCCAATCCGGGCGTATATCCGCTCGCAGAGGCCCTCAAGATGGCCGATGCACTCGAACTTGACCTTGTGGAAATAAGCGCCAAGGCGGAACCTCCCGTATGCAAGATACTTGACTATCAGAAATATCTCTATCAGCAGAAGAAGAAAGCCAAGGAGATGAAGCAGAATTCTACGAAGATAGTGATAAAAGAAATACGTTTCGGGCCCAACACCGACGAGCACGACTTCCAGTTCAAGCTCAAGCATGCACAGGAATTCCTTGCGGAAGGCTCGAAAGTCAAGGCATCCGTTTTCTTCAGGGGACGCTCCATAATGTTCTCCGACCAGGGCGAGAAGCTGCTTCTGCGTTTTGCGGTTGAACTCGAGGAGTACGGAAGGGCAGAGCACATGCCCCAGCTTGAAGGCAAGAGGATGATAATGATGATAGCTCCGGTCAAGAAAAAGTAATCCGTGACGGATTGTACATATTATTAACAATTAACAAAACAAAAGAGATGGCAAAGCTTAAGACCAACTCCGGTGCCAAAAAGCGTTTTGCGCTTACCGGAACGGGAAAAATCAAGAGAAAACACGCTTACCACAGCCACATTCTCACCAAGAAGACCAAGAAGCAGAAAAGGAATCTCGACCACTTCGCAATCCTTGACAAGGCCGATGTGAAGAGGGTCAAAGAGCTTTTGGTTCTCTAATCTTATTATTTAAAGTTTAACTTGGAAAGCAGTTGCAAAGCACCGCATTGACGGTCACTGCCTCCGGAAAAAATCAAAATTATGCCAAGATCAGTCAATTCAGTGGCCTCCAGGGCCCGCCGCAAGAAGATTCTCAAGAGAACCCGCGGTAATTTCCTCTCCAGGAAGAACGTCTGGACGGTAGCAAAGAACACCTATGAGAAAGGTCTCACCTATGCATACCGCGACCGTAAAGCAAAGAAACGCGAATTCCGCGCACTTTGGATACAGAGAATAAACGCTGCCGCACGCCAGTACGGTATGTCTTATTCCCAGTTTATGGGCAAACTTGCCAAGCAGAACGTCGGTCTCAACCGCAAGGTTCTCGCCGACCTCGCCATGAACAATCCCAAGGCTTTCGAGGCCATCATCAACTCCGTAAAGTAGTTTGACGATGAGCTGGAAGGAAATCCGTGCCAACAAGTGGGCCAGGTTCATCTTCTGGTCTGCGCTGTATGTTGCATGGGTTGTCTGGCTGGGAAACTGGTGGTGGCTCTTCGGACTCGTCGTACTCTTCGACTTTCATATCACCAAGAAGGTGAAATGGCTGTTCTGGAAAAAGGAGTACAAAGAGGGAGAGAAGCACAACGCACTTCTGGACTGGGTCGATGCACTCATATTCGCAGTGGTGTTCGTGACATTCATCAACATCTTTTTCTTCCAGGCATTCAAGATTCCTTCCCCCTCCATGGAAAGCTCGCTCCTTACCGGCGACCACCTGTTCGTGAGCAAGCTGACCTACGGCCCCAAGATTCCCCAGACGCCTCTTACGGTGCCTTTTACGCACAACAGCATCTTCGGAAAGGAGTCCTACTCCACCTTGATACAGAACAAGTACCGCAGGCTGAAAGGCCGCAGGGAAGTGCTTGAAGGCGACTATGTAGTGTTCAATTTCCCCAACGGGGACACGGTGCTGACCAAGGCCCCGGCCGATGACTACTATGCCATCTGCCGCACAGCCGGGAAGGAGTACGCCGAAGCGGTGTACGGCCCGGTAATCGTGAGGCCCGCGGACAAGAAGGACCATTACGTCAAAAGGTGCGTAGCCACCGCAGGCGATACCCTCGAAGTCCGTCACGGCAGGGTCTATGTAAACGGACAGCCCCAGACCGTATGGCCGGGAGTGCAGAACACCTACACCGTAAAGACCAACGGGACGGCGATAAACTCAAAGACACTCGAGAAGCTGGGACTCAACCTCTCGGAACTCTGGTACGACAATTCTCTCCCGGGCTATCCCATGATGCCTCTGACCGAGGAAACGGCCGAAAAGGTAAAGGGATGCGCCAATGTGGTGGAAATGACGGCGAACGACGATGTGTGGCCACCGGACTATCCGGATTCATACAAGCTCATATTCCCGTTCTCCGAGGACTACCGCTGGACAAGGGACAATTTCGGGCCGCTCTGGATACCCGCAAAGGGTGTCACCGTCCCCCTGGACGAAAAGGTGCTGCCCCTGTACGAGAGGCTGATAAGGGTCTATGAAGGACATTCCCTGGAAGTTTCGCAAGGAAAGATATTCATAGACGGCGGGCAGGCTGACTCCTACACGTTCTCGCAGGACTATTATTTTATGATGGGCGACAACAGGCACAATTCCCTGGATTCCCGCTACTGGGGATTCGTTCCGGAAGACCACATTGTCGGAAGACCGGCCATAATATGGCTCTCCACGGACGCAAGCAAGTCCTTCCCGAGCAACATAAGATGGCGCAGATTCTTCAAAATAGTGTAGTTATTTGGAAATTACGCGAATTATTGCTACATTTGCGGTCCGCATAAAATTTGTTCAGAATAATAATAAAAAGTAAAGATATGGCAAAGGTTTGTCAAATAACAGGCAGAAAGAGAATGATCGGCAACAATGTCGCCCATTCCAAGTTGCGCACCAAGCGCGAGTTCGGCATCAACCTCAAGACCAAGAGGTTCTGGTCCGAAGAAGAGCAGAGGTTCATCACCCTCAAGGTTTCCGCCAAGGGTATGAGGAACATACGTAAGAACGGCCTCGAGGCCACTGTGAAGAAAGCACAGGAAAAAGGATATCTCAACCTTGTTTAATTTAAGACATTATGGCAAAGAAAGCTAAAGGAAACAGGGTGCAGGTCATCCTGGAATGCACCGAGCAGAAAGAGAGCGGTGTCCCTGGAATATCCAGGTATATTACTACCAAGAACAAGAAGAACACTCCCGAGCGTCTGGAGCGCAAGAAATACAATCCTTACCTCCACAAGGTGACTGTTCATCGCGAAATCAAGTAAATCTTTTAAGCTATGGCAAAGAAAGCAGTTGCAACGTTCGCCGCTAAATCAGGCTCCAGGAGCATGGTTAAGTGCATCCGTATGGACAAGTCCCCCAAGACTGGCGCATACGTCTTCACAGAGATGCTTGTCGATTCCGGCAAAGAGAAGGATTTCTTCGCTGGCAAGAAGTAATCGATTCTATATCACTATAAAGGCCGGTCCCGCGCGGGACCGGCCTTTTGTGCTTCAGAAGGACCTTTCTCAGTCCTTCTTCGTTATCGTCATGGGGAAGCCCGACACATAGTCTATGAGGTCGAAGCGTCCCGCGCCTACGGGCTTGCAGTAGGACATGAACAGGAAAGGATACTCCTTGCCTCCTGAATAGACCGAACCGCCCTTGATTTCGGCGCTCTTGCCGTCCTTGGCAATGCTTGCCACGCCAATAGGGGTTTCATTGCCCGGGTTGGAAATCAGCAGCTGCTTGCCGTCCTTGTCTATCATGCCGGTGAACAGCATGTCATCCCTTTCGATGGAGAAAATGTACAGCGAGCCGTAAGCGTCGAACTTGCCTGTCAGCGCAAGGTCTTCGCCCTGGTCCTGGTATCCCGTAATGAGGATTTCATGGTTGTTGACCTTATGCTTGAACTCGAGGTCCCAGGAGCGGGATATCTTCTGCTCGGGGAAGTCGAAACTGAGGTTCCATGTGCCCAGCCAGGCCTTGTAGTCCGCCGTGGGCTCGGCCATTTCGGTGATGGTGAATGTCATGACCTTGTAGTTGCCCGTAGGCATTCCGTCCTTGGTGAATTCGAATACCATGAAATCATACTCTCCCGGCTCCATGTAGTAGAACAGCAGCCTGCAAGGGTCGCCCGTATAGAGGTAATTGTCCTGATAGAATGCGTCCAGCGAACCGGTCTCCGCTATATTCTCCTGGAGCAGCTCGCTGAACCCCTCGTAGAACTCCTCCAGGGCGTATTTCCCCTTCAGGTTCTTCTCCGAAGTACTCTCTATGTCGGCTATGGAAACGAACTCCGCGTAGAAGCAGTGGTCGGGGTCTATGCCGCTGAAATAGAACACCTGGGCGAAATATTTCTCGTTCTCATGGCTGACGGGATTGTACTCGTTCAGTATGGTCTCGCCGAAAAGTTCGAGCTTCCAGTCCGCCGTAGCGGGATTGTCAGGGATATCGTAGGGGTCGTCGGAGGGCTCCACGGAAGGTTCCTCGGAGGGCTCCTGCGAGGGCTCTTTCGAAGGCTCTCCGGATGGCTCTTCGGAAGGCTCCTTCGAAGGTTCGGGAAGGGTGCCGTTCTTGTTGCAGGAGAATGCCAGCATCAGGCAGAGCAGGGCTGTAAATAGTCTTGCAGTCTTCATAGTGTTTACTTGCTATAATTGATTTTGTAGATTTCTTTCATTCCGTCGGAAGACATTATTCCTCCGCAGCCGGCGTAATAGAAGGGTATCTGGTATTCCACCCCAGCCTCCAGCAGGCTGCCGTCTATGTATATGGTAAGGACCGTGTATCTGCCGCCGGCCTCAAGAGGAATGGTCACCGTGCTTTGCGCCTCGTTGTAAGTGGCGTTTGATGAGAAGGTTATGACAGGAGCACCGTCCACCTTGAGCGGGATTATAGTCTTGCCGCTGTCGGTCTGCTTCCAGTACTGGCCTATGGACACCATGACGTAGGCCTCCTCGGGGGCTCCGGTATTGAGGTTGAAGCGTATTTCGGCCTTGCCGTCCTTGAACTCGGCATCGTGGACCACGGAAGTTATTTCGGGAATCACTTCCTCGTCATCCAGCTTTGCGGTGTAGAACACGTTGCAATATTCCTGGGCGGCGAAAGTGATGTAAGGGTCTTCGGGGATGAAAACGAGGCAGGCCCCGTACAGGGGCTCTCCCACGAGGCGGTCCGGCACCAGTTCTATGATAGCCGTGCCCGCTGTCTTGCCCTTTGCTATGGTCACCGAACGCGAGTAGGTGATTGCATCGGCATTTATGGCAGGAAGGTCTTCGGGGGCGAAGCCTTCCATGCTGACAGAGAGGGTGATGTCCCTGTCGGCAGGCTGGTCCAGGGATACGTCTATGATGCCGTAAGGGGTCTCATAGTCCAGTTCCAGCTCTCCCTGGATATAGATGCTGACTACCACGGGGTCCTCAGGTACGGGCTCTTCGCCGGAAGGGTCTTCGGACACGGGGTCGTCCGATACGGGCTCTTCGCCCGAAGGGTCTGCCGATACAGGCTCGTCAGAAGAGGGGTCCTCCGACACTGGGGCCTCCGATGAAGGGTCCTCCGATACGGGTGCCTCGGAGGAAGGCTCGTCAGAAGGGGTGACCACCGAAGGCTTGTCTTCTTCCTTCGTGGCAGGCTTGTTGCAATCCCATGTGCAGGCAAGCATCAGGGCCATAATGCAGAAAGTCAGAACTTTTTTCATATCGTCCGTTGTTTATACGAATGCAAAAATATATAATTTCGGACAATATCAAAAAAAATCGTTAAATTTGTAGGAATATATAGTATAAAGATGGGTATTTTCGACAAGGGTGTTAAAAAGACCAACCAGAACTTCTTCCAGAAGCTCTCCCGGGCCATAGTCGGCCGCTCCCGGGTGGACGAAGACGTGCTCGATGCAATCGAGGAGGCTCTCGTTTCCTCCGACATGGGAGTTGACACTACCCTGAAGATAATCGACAATCTCGAAGACAGGGTCGAAAAGGACAAATACATTTCCATGGACGAACTCGTGGAAATCCTGCGGGACGAGATAGGCAAGCTTGTAGGCACCGAGGATGCCGTGGAGCCTTTCGACTTCAGCAAGAAGCCCTACGTGATGCTTGTCGTGGGCGTGAACGGCGTGGGCAAGACCACCACCATTGGCAAACTGGCCTCCCTTCTGAGGGCCCGTGGCAAGAAGGTAGTCATCGGTGCAGCCGACACTTTCAGGGCCGCCGCAGTGGACCAGCTCGTAATCTGGGCCGAAAGGGCGGGGGTTGACATAGTCCGCCAGGAAATGGGTTCCGACCCCGCATCCGTGGCTTACGACACCGTCCGCAGCGCCGTCGCCAAAGGCGCGGATGTGGTGCTGATTGACACCGCCGGCCGCCTGCACAACAGGATAGACCTGATGAACGAGCTTACCAAAATCCGCAATGTGCTCCGCAAGGTGGTCCCCGACGGACCCCACGACGTGCTGCTGGTGCTGGATTCCACCACCGGGCAGAACGCCTTCCGCCAGGCCGAGGAGTTCTCCAAGGCCACGGACGTGACTTCCCTGGCCGTTACCAAGCTGGACGGTTCCGCCAAGGGCGGCGTGGTGATAGGCATAGCCGACAAGTTCCGCATACCCATCAAATTCATAGGCATAGGCGAAGGTATTGACGACCTCAAGGTCTTCGACAAGAGGGAGTTCGTCTCCTCGCTGTTCTCACGTGAAGATATTAAAAAATAGAATATGAAGATTTCATACAATTGGCTGAAAGATTATCTGAAGTGCGACCTGACTCCCGCCCAGGTGGCGGAGGCGATGACTTCGATAGGCATAGAGGTGGATTCCGTAAGCGAGCAGGAAGAGATTCCCGGAGGACTCGCAGGAGTAGTGGTAGCCCATGTGCTCGAGTGCGTGGAACATCCTGATTCCGACCATTTGCACATTACCAAGGTGGACGACGGCTCTGCCGAGCCGGTACAGGTCGTCTGCGGCGCTCCCAACGTGGCCGCAGGCCAGAAGGTGCTGTTCGCCCGCATAGGCACCGTCCTTCCCGGCGACTTCAAGATAAAGAAGTCCAAGATAAGGGGAGTGGAGTCCTTCGGAATGATATGTGCCGAGGACGAGCTTGGAACAGGCTCTTCCCACGACGGCATCATGGTGCTTCCCGAGGACGCGGTTCCCGGTACTCCCGCCAAGGAATTCCTGCACCTCAAGACGGAAGCCGTAATTGAGTATGAAATCACCGCCAACCGCGTGGATGCAGCCTCGCACATAGGCGTGGCCCGCGACATCTATGCATATCTCAAGCACAACGGCCTGCCTTGCGAATTCTCCATGCCCGACATTTCCGCATTCAGCGAGGGCGAAGGCGAATCCATCCCCGTGGAGGTGCTCGACGGCAAGGCCGCTCCCATTTACTCCGGCATCACCGTCAAGGACGTGAAGGTAGGACCTTCCCCCGAATGGCTGCAGAAAAAACTCATGTCCATAGGCCTCAAGCCCATCAACAACGTGGTGGATATCTCCAACTTCGTGCTCTTCGAGCTCGGACAGCCCCTGCACACCTTCGATGCCGCCAAGATCAAAGGCGGAAAGGTGATAGTGCGCCGCGCCGCCGAGGGAGAGAAGATGGTCACCCTTGACGAGGTCGAGCGCAAGCTCTCCGCCAATGACATAGTCATAGCCAATGCCGAAGGCCCCATGTGCATAGCGGGCGTGTTCGGAGGCCTGGATTCGGGCGTGTCCGAGTCCACCACCGACGTGTTCATCGAAGGTGCATATTTCGACCCGGGTTCCATACGCAAGACCTCCAAGAGCCAGGTGCTGCAGACCGATGCTTCCTTCCGTTTCGAGAGGGGAGCCGACCCTGCAATGGCCATTTTCGCCGCCAAGCGTGCCGCCCTGCTGATTGCCGAAATCGCAGGAGGCAAGGTCGTCGGGCAGGTCCGCACCGTCTGGAACATGAACATAACCAAGGCCGCCATAGCCCTCGACTATGCCCGCGTCAACGCCCTGATAGGCAAGAATATAGACTATAAGGAGATAGAAGGCATACTGTCCGCTCTCGGATACGAATTCCTCCAGAAGGGAGAAGGCTGCGCCCTCGTGGCCGCCCCTACCTACATGGTAGATGTGACCCGCGAGTGCGACGTGGTCGAGGAAATCCTCCGTATCTACGGATACAACAACATAGAACTTCCTTCTTCCATGAGGATGTCCGTGTCCCCTTCGCCTTCACCCGACCCCGAGGCTGTCCGCAACTATATCTCCAACTTCCTGGCAGCCAACGGTTTCAATGAGACGATGAACAATTCCCTCACCAAGGCTGCAAGCTACAAGGGCCTGTCCACCTTCCCCGAAGAAGCTCTTGTCCATATCGTCAATCCCCTCAGCTCGGACCTCAATGTGATGAGGCAGTCCCTCATTCCCGGAGGCCTTGAGACCGTGGCATACAATGTCAACAGGCAGATTCCTTCGCTGAAGATATTCGAATACGGCAGCGTCTATGCCCGCAAGAGCGAGGGCGACGGCACCACCCTGGATTCATATGAGGAGCACACCTGCTTCCTGCTCATGATGACGGGTCCCGGCGAAAAGACCTGGCGCAGCGAGCCCGGCAAGGGCAGTTATTTCCAGCTCAAGGGCTATGTGGAACTGCTGCTTGCCCGTTACGGCATGGATATCTTCAACCTGGAGGCCAAGCCGGCTCCCTCAGACATATTCTCCGAGGGCATGGTATATTGCCTGCCCGGAGGTGGAAAGCAGGTGGCTATGATGGGTACGGTTTCTCCTTCCTTCGCCCGCCGCTTCGATGTCAAGCAGCCCGTTTTCGCCGCAGAAATCGACTGGAAGACGCTCTTCAGCATAATCAAGAGGGTCAAGGTCCGTTTTACCGAACTGCCCAAGTTCCCCGGCGTACGCCGCGACCTGGCAGTGCTCCTGGACGAGAACGTCTCTTACGCCGACCTGCGCCGCAGCGCCGTCAAGTCCTCCAAGAAACTCCTCAAGAGCGTCACCCTCTTCGATGTATATCGTGGTGACAAGATTCCTGCGGGCAAGAAGCAGTATGCCCTCGGATTCTTCTTCCAGGACCCTGAGAAGACGTTGACTGACAGCGAGATAGAGAAGACTGTCTCCCGCATTCTGGAAGGCTTCAAGAACGAATTCGGAGCAGTGCTCAGATAATGCGCCGTCTAGTGTATATTCCGGTGCTTTGCGCCCTTGTGCTGTCGATGTTTTCATGCGGCAGGGCAAGGGTCATCCCCCGCAAGACATTCTCCCGCATAATGGCCGAAATGCTGATTTCCGACCAGTGGCTGAAGAATGACAGGAAACTGAGCCGCGTGGCGGATACATCGGACGTATATTACAATATATTCGCCAAGTACGGATACGATGTGCAGGACTACAGGAAAAGCGTGGTCGCATACATGGACAATCCGGAGGAGTTCGCCCGTACCTTCGAGGATGCGGAGGCCATTCTGAACGCCCATGTCGAGGAGGTGAAAAGAGCTGAAAGACTGAAAGTTACCCTCGACAGCATACGCAAGGTCAAAAGGGAAAGGGTCTATCCTGTGGTAAGGCTCCCCGAAGAGCCGGAGAAACCTTACATGACGGATTCCCTGTATGCCGGCCTTGATACCTGCGGCAACATGGTCCTGCGCTATGCAGATGCGGACACCATGTTCCTCGGTCCCATGATGGTGATAAAGGATTCCATACTGCGCCGCGATTCCCTGCAGCACTTCCTCCTGGATTCGCTGACAGCCGAGGGAACGGATTCGCTGAAGATTGCCTATCTGCTTGATTCACTGATGCTTGTGCATTATCCCGTGGCTGTGGATACCCTGTCTGTGGCCAAAGACAGTCTCGCTCTCCGGGACTCTCTTGCAAGAGAGGACAGCCTTGCCTCCGTTCATGCCGACAGCCTTTTGCCGGTTCGAAGCGAAGGGAGTCTGCAGAGGGATACCATAGTCCCCAAGGGCCGCAGGGGGGATGTTAAAAAGAAGAGAAAATGAAAAGGTTCGCCGCTCAATACGTATATACCCTTGACAGCCCCGAACCGATTCGGGGAGGGTTCGTCGAGGTAGAAGACGACGGGACCGTAATCCGGACGGGAAAGGCCGCTGAAGACGAAAGCCTGCAGCCCGGAGCCATAGTCCCCGGCTTTGTCAACACCCATTGCCACGTAGAGCTGTCCAACATGTGGAAACTGCTCCCCAAAGGTACGGGAATGGCGGGCTTCATAGACGGAATCAACGAGCTTCGGGACACCAAGACCAAAGAGGAAAAGACCGAGGACATACGCCACTGGATGAACCTCATGTGGGACAGGGGAGTGCAGGCCATGGCCGACATTTCCAACGGAGACCTCACCTTTCCCATAAAGGCCGCTTCCCCCATGTACACCAGGACTTTCCTGGAGGTGTTCGGCATAGAGCCAGAGGATTGCCCTTCCGTTATGGAATCGGTGCGTGCTCTTGCCGCCGAGGCCTCATCCTTCGGCCTTGATGCCGCTCCTACCCCGCACAGTTGCTATACCATGAGCCCTCAGCTGCTCAGCGCCTCCGCCGCGGACGGCCTCCGTTCCGGCTTCCTGTCCTTCCACAGCGAGGAAAGCCCCCAGGAGGAGCGGATGATGATGGACGGCACAGGAGAACTGGCCGACAACCGGCGCAAATACGGCATGACCCTGCCGCCGCCCTCTGGCACTTCTTCGCTGGAATACTTCCTGACGCGGCTATCGGCCGCGCATCCCGCCCCCTACAAGGAGCATATACTGCTGGTGCACGAAGTGTGCATGAGCGAAGATGGAGTCAGGGCCGTCAAGGCCGTGATGAAGCATCCGTTCATAGCTCTGTGTCCCATGTCCAACATATTCATACACAACCAGTTGCCGCCCGTGCGCATGCTTCGCGACAGCGGAATTCCCCTTACCGTAGGCACGGATTCCCTTTCGAGCAACGACGACCTCGACATGGTGACCGAACTGTTCTGCCTACAGCAGAATTTCCCTGAAATTCCTCTTGGCGAACTGCTCGGATGGGCCTGCCTGAACGGAGCCCTTTTCCTTGGAAAGGAGGCTATTTTCGGCAGCCTGACCCCCGGCAAGAGGCCCGGCATAGTACATATAGGAGGGCTTTCCACCGAGGGCCGCCTGACAACCGCAAGCTCTTCTAGAAGACTGATATGATGAGGGAAGAAATAGTGTTCGGCCCTATACGCTCCCGCCGCCTGGGCTCTTCCTTGGGGATAAACCTTCTCCCCGAGAAGGGCAAGATATGCAATTTCGACTGCATATACTGCGAGTGCGGATGGAACAAGGACGGACGCGGCGACACTTCTCTCCCGACTGCGGATTTGTTTCGCAGCGCCTTGGAAGCCAAGTTGGCTTCGTGCAAGGAGGCCGGCATTCCTATAGACTCCATTACATTCTCCGGAGACGGGGAGCCGACGCTCAATCCCGACTTCGCCCTCATGATAGACATTACCCTTTCGCTTCGTGACAGGTATTACCCGGGGGCGAAGGTTTCCGTGCTGTCCAACGCCACCACGGCCTGGCGCGAGGATGTTTTCGAGGCGCTGTGCAAGGTGGACAACCCCATAATGAAGATAGATGCCCCGACTGATGCTCTGGCAGCCATAATCAACCGTCCTTCAGGTAGTTACAGCGTGGAGAAGGTGGTAGCCTCGCTGGAGAGGTTCAAAGGCGGTTTCGTCCTCCAGACCATGTTCCTGAGGGCTCCCGGCTTCGATTCTTCATCGCCGCAGGTGCTGCTTCCGTGGATGGACATAGTCCGCAGGCTGCGCCCCCGCGAAGTGATGGTATATACCATAGACAGGGAGACCCCCATGTCAGGATTGCAAAAGTTCACCCCGGCTCAGATGCAGGCCCTCGTGCAGCCTCTTCTGGACGAAGGATTCAAGATACAGATAAAAGGATAAATATATGGCAGATTTGTTTTTGAAGTATGGCTATGCCCCGGACAAGGAGGCTATAGGCAGAAGTCTGGAAATGATTTCCAAGAACCTGGAGAACGCTGTTTCTGACGATGTGCTCAGGGATTGCTTCTCCATCATGGACCTCACCACCCTGAGGACAAACGACACCGTGAGCAGCGTCAGCGCCCTGGTTGACAAGGTGAATGCGTTCAGGACCAAGTATCCCGGATACCCCCTTCCCGCCTCCATCTGCGTCTATCCCAATTTCGCCTCCCTCGTGCGTTCCCGCCGTTGCAGCCCCGACCTTCATGTGACTACGGTTGCAAGCTGCTTCCCCTCCGCCCAGAGTTTCCTCGAAGTGAAGGTGCGCGAGTGCCAGCTGGCCGTCGAGAACGGAGCTGACGAAGTTGACATCGTACTGGCCGTCGGAGCCTTCCTGGAGGGCGACTACGCCACTGCGGGCGACGAGATTCATGCAATGCGCCAGGCCATAGATGCCGCTGCCGCCAAGGCCGGCCGCAAGGTCTTGCTGAAGGTCATACTGGAGACAGGCCTCCTGGTTACTCCCGAGAATATTGCCAACGCCTCCTTCCTGGCCATGGAAGAAGGTGCCGACTTTATCAAGACCTCTACGGGCAAGGTGGATGTAAATGCCACTCCCTCAGCTGCTTACGTAATGTGCCAGTGCATCGGGGCCTTCTATGAGAAGACAGGTCGCAAGGTCGGCTTCAAGGCCGCCGGCGGACTCTCCTCGGCCATGGATGCCGTCTGCTATTACTCGATAGTCTCCACCATTCTCGGAAAGGAATGGCTGAACAAGGACCTCTTCCGCTTTGGCGTGAGCCGTCTTGGCAACAGCCTGCTGAGCGCAATCGAGAAGAAGACCGTTACTTACTTTTAGCGAGGAACCATTCCCGCAGGTCATTCCAGCGGTAGAAACTTCCGTCATAGGCGGGGACTGCGTCAATCGTGGCCTCCGCCTCGTTGCATAACATTCTGACCAGAACTTCGCCCTTGCAGTTGCGGTAAAATATCATCTGGAAATTGGTAGCCATGGGGATTCTTTCATGGGCGTACCAGTATTTTTCAGCCTCTGTGAAACGGCAGCGGACATCGTATCCTTTTATTTCCAGAAGGTCCAGCATGGGCATTATGCCGCTGTCGTGTCCGAACCTAAGGTCAGCCGCAACTTCGCTGCCTTCCTCAAGGGCCTTGTCGGCCTTGCTGACGAAATCCCCGACGAGCTGCTTGGCGGCTGCGCACACCTGGGGGCCCCATTCGTAGGAATTGCCGAAATCTCCATAGATTCTGTTGTTCATGGGAATGGCGAAGGTGGCCAGTTCGTCGGGCTCGAAGTATTTCATGAGGTCCACATCCAGGAAGTCCAGGCAGGGACCTATGCAGCCTGCAACATAAATGCCCTTGGCGAGGGAAAGAGGGTCCTGAAGCACCTTCCTTGCGGCCTCGGGATCGCTGCAGATTCTGCTTAGGAACTTGTCGTAGCGGCTGTCGGCCCTGTAGAGAGAATCAGTTCTCGCGGCTACGTTCTCGAAGTTGCCGTTGCCTGCGAACTCCTTGCACAGCAGCTCGAAATATTTCTGTCCCGTGGTGAAGGTGAAATCCAGCTTGGGAGCGTTCCCTTTCAGTTCGGAAGTGAAATTGGCCATGCTGACAAGGCATCTGGGAATGGTGCTGGAGACGCAGTTGACCTTCCTTCTGGACTTGTCCTTGAATACTCTGGAGAACCTTTCGTACATTCTGCGGGATATGCCCCTATGTTCGCGAGCACCCCTCGGGGAAAGCTCTCCGTACATTTTTTCGTGGGAAAGGCGCAGCTTCTCGAACTCGTCGTAGAGGCGCTTTCCGTCTTCGCTCAGCAGTCCCGCTCCCTTGAGGGCTTCCAGTCCCGCCTTGCCGTCGGAGAAGTACCATTCCGAGGTGAAATACCTGCTTCCGTGGCGGCCGTAGTGCGAGATGTAGAAAGGCTTGAAGCCTCTTGGTGCCTTGATTGTCTCCGGGCTTCCCGGAGTGTAGGGCTGATAGACGTTATAAGCCAGGGAAGGGTCGTTCCTGACTACGGTTCCGAGGTCCTGTGCGGACAGGCCGAGCGTTATTGAAAAGGAGGCCAGAATGGCCGTCAGAGGGGCAGGGTGTTTCATTTTTGCACGTTTTTTTAGAATGCAAAGATAAAAAATAGGCCGTGGAAATGCAAGAGATGCCGATTTTGAAAATAGTCGTGTTATGATTTGCTACACGGATAGGGCCTTTTTAATTTTGTCGCACTAAAACGCTGGATTATGAAACAGATTTTCAAACTGATTGTTCCGTTGCTGCTTCTGCTTCCGCCCGTGGGATGCAGCAGGGATTCTGCGGTGCTGCAGGATGCGGAAGACGAGAGCACGGGCGAGGCTCTGTCGCACGGTATGATGGTCCTTGGAGAGCAGCTTCAGGACCCTTATTCCCTTCGCAACATGACCAAGGCCCTGGAGGCTCTCTATCCTACCAAGGCGGCCGTGGTGGAACTCAAGCCTACGGACATGTATGTGCGATTCCTCCCTGCCTCCGAGGACGAGTACTGCCTGCTTGAGGACCTGGGCATAGACCTTCTGGACCATCCTCTTGACTACAAGATACTCAAGGAGGGGGACTATTGGCACGACCCTAAGATACCGGAGGACAGGATTACCTGGCAGTACGCCGTGCTGCCGCATGATTTCCAGTTGCCTGAAGGCGTTGTGTATGAGATACTTGACGATTGCTACATACCTGACAATGCCCTCACCAAGTCGGACGATGTGAACTGGGACGAGGTCGAGAGGGAGGCATTCAGGCTTACGGGCAACGACGACATGCTGGAGCCCATGACGAAGGCCGGCAGCCAGCCTTCGGGCCGCATCACCATAGTGGACCCCGATTTCAACGAGGGCCAGCCTTTCGGCCTTGCCGGAGTGAAGGTGGTGTGCAACGTGTTCGTGAAGTTCTCTTCGACCTACACTTCCCGGGACGGATACTATACCATTCCCAAGTCTTTCTCTTCTTCTCCGAGGTACAGGATAATGTTTGACAACAACAAGGGTTTCGACATAGGCTTCAACCTTATCCTCGTGCCCGCCTCCCTTTCCACCCTGGGCAAGGGACCGGCCTCGGGAATAGATGCCACCATCACGAAGGACTCCGACAGGATGCTCTTCTGCCGTGCCGCCGTGTCCAGTGCCGCATACGACTACTTCGAGCGCTGCGCCGAGGATGACATTGACATCAAAACCCCTCCCAAGGGCCTCAGGATATGGATTTTCCGCAAGATTGAATGTAGCAGCACGCCTATGCTCAGGCACGGCACCATACTGGACAAGACCCTGCTCGCTCAGTACATGGGGGACTACATACCGCTGATTTCCCTTTTCCTGCCCGATGTCACTATTGGCTCCAAGAACAAGGAAACATACGCCGACCTTTATGCCGAGACAGTGCATGAACTTTCCCACGCCAGCCATTTCGCGCAGGTGGGCAAGACCTTCTGGGACAATTACATACTGTATATCCTGGGCTGTTTCATGCAGGGGACCAACCTCGACTACGGAATGGGGGACGGCGAACATGCCGGAGAATGTGCCATAGGCGAAATGTGGGGCTATTTCATGCAGAATACCATGATGCAGGACCGCTATGGCGGCGAGATGCCCACATCCGGCATGAAATACTGGTTCCATCCTCAGATTTTCCGCTATCTGTATGACAGGGGCACCACCCGTTCCCAGATTTTCCGTGCCCTCCAGAGCGATGTGAACAGCGTTGAGGCCCTTCGTGAAAAACTGCTCAAACTGTATCCCTCCCAGGAGTCGGTCATAACCCCCGTATTCGACAGATATGAAAACGATTAGATTGATTTTTGCCTTACTGTGCCTGCTGCTTCCTCTCACTGCGCAGGCACAGAACATAGCCCTTTCTACCAATGTCGCCGGATATGCCGATTTCGGGACCTTGAATGCTGAGGCTTCCATGTCAGTGGCGCGTCAGTGGACCATAACGGCGGGAGTCAAGTACAACCCTTTCATGTTCAAGGCGGGGGAGGACGGCCATGACCTGAGCAACAAGCAGAGGCTGTTTGCCGCAGGGGCGCGTTTCTGGCCCTGGCATGTGTATTCGGGCTGGTGGTTTGCAGCCAAGATGCAGTATCAGGAATACAACCGAGGGGGAATAGTGTCCCAGGAGACCGTCGAGGGCGACCGCGTGGGGATAGGCGCGACTTTCGGATATACCTACATGCTGGCCAAGCATCTCAACCTCGAACTTGGCATAGGAGGCTGGGCGGGGGCTGATTTCTACACCGTGTACGAGTGTCCCGTGTGCGGACTTACGGTGGGAGGAGGCCGCAAGGCTTTCATTCTTCCGAATGACATTATAGTGGCTATCAGTTATATATTCTGACATGCGTGGACTCGGACCTGTCCTTTTGCTTGGCACTGCACTGGCTCTTGTCTTCTCCTCCTGCTCTGTCAAGGAGGACAGGTCCGACTGCCCGTGCATGCTGGTGCTGGACATCGGAGAGGCAGGACGTGATTCCCTGTTTTTTGCCGTGCAGGACGAGCCCTCCGAATTCCGTTTCAGCGATACCTTGAGCGGGAGCGTTTTCAGGGTTCCGCTGCCCCGGCGGCGTGTGGATTGTTGTTTTGTTTGGGGAGGGGACTGTTCTCCTTCGGGGGTCGAAATCCCTTTCGGGGAGCAGTGCCCTCCTTTGTGGATGGATGCGTGCAGCCTGGTTCCGGAGGGCGAAAGGGTTGATTATGAGGTGGTTCTGCACAAGTCTTATTGCCGCATGACCATAGACCTTTCCTCTGCCGACGAGGCTCTTTCGCTTATGCCTTCTGTCCGTATCTACGGTAATGTGTGCGGGTATTCCTTCGGGGGCGTGCCGCTTGCCGGGCCTTTCAGTTTCGATGCTGCCGGAAGGGTGTGTACGGTGCTGCTTCCGCGACAGATGGATTCTTCCCTTATGATGGACATATCCTCGGGCGGGGTGCTGCGTACCTTCGCGCTTGGGGAGCTGCTCGAGGCCGACGGCTACGACTGGAGCGCCCCGGACCTTGACGACGTGAGCCTCTTCGTGGACTATGCGGTGACGACCCTGACCCTCCGGATACAGGACTATCTGCCCGAGGCACCGCAGGAGGTGGTGGTGTGATATTTGGGCCAAGATGCGGATTTTTTGCAAAAAAGTGTTGGAATTACGGAAAAATTAGTATCTTTGCAGTCCATTCTGAGCGCGGGTGGCGAAATGGTAGACGCGCTAGTTTCAGGAGCTAGTGGGGTAAAACCTGTGTGAGTTCGAGTCTCATCTCGCGCACGAACCCCGGCCTTCACAGGTCGGGGTTAATTGTAGCCCTTTTTGGGTGCTGATGTGAGATTTTTATCTGAATTTGTTTTGTATAACATTTTGTTATATATTTGCAATCAGAAACATAACAAATCGAGAAATGCAGGCAGTCAGTACAAAGGTTCAGACCGCATTCAGGTTCGACAAGGATTTGATTAATCGGCTGAAAATGAAGGCGAAGAAAGAAAATCGGAGCCTGAATAACTATGTGGAAACCATCTTGATGGACGTCGTTTATGACGAGCCCAATGACGAGACCGTTGCTGCGATAGAAGAAGTCCGGAGTGGAAAACCTCTTGAAAAACTGGATTCCAATCATTTTAAGGATTTTGTAGCGACGCTATAGTATGTGGGAGTTACAATACTCGACACAATTCAAAAAGGATCTTAAGCGCATCAAGCATGACCAGGCTAAAATAGATGCGCTCCAAACCGTGTTGAACCAACTTGCGAATGAGGGGTTATATCTACTCTTACCTGAAGGAAGATCTCGCTAAAGGTAAGATTGGGTGAAGCTGCCGCGGAATGATTTGACATCGCCAAGGGCTTTTTCAAGAGGAATTCCGTACCGGGCGGCAAGGGCCGGTGCAATCTCGTCATCGCTCTTTCCTTCCAGGATGCGGGAGAGTATCCATGCGGCAGATGCGTTCAGCTTTACGGCCTTGGGCATCCGGGACGAGTCCTGGTTGCGTACGATGGCGACATAATGGTCGGCCAGAGGGGCTATTTCCACGGTTGGTTTGTCAGGCATCTTTTGCTTCTTTGAGTTTTTTGTAGGTTTCCAGCATGGACTGGCGGATTATCATGCTCATTTCTTCCCGCATTTCAGGGAAACAGTATTCTGAATACACGCATCTATTCAGCCGGATGCACGAAGGGTAGTGGGGACAGGTCCTGCATGAATCCGTTTCGTCACGCAATGCTTTGTATGACAGCAGCATCTGCTCGTCGAGGCCGTCCCGGCCTATATGACCTACAAAACCCTCGTCGCTGAAGTGCTCGCACTTGCCGATGTGCCCGTCCGGAAGAATGGTAACGCAGCTGTCGTCATCGGCCATGCACTGGTGGATTTTCCAAGGACCCCGGAGGTTCTCGTTCGCAGTCAGGGAGTCTTCCCGGGCGAGCCTGCTTATCGTTTCCCTCTTCTGATACAGGAGTTTACGCTTATCTTCATGATAAATCGCCGCTCCCGCCACTTCTTCTCCAAAGAGAGGATGGGTGTACAGTCTGAAGCCCGGCGTTCCCTTGAACTCAGAGCATAGTTGCTGCGTCAACTGAATGAGATTGTCGGCATTGTACAGGTCAACATTCATCCTGATCCGGACAGCAATGCCGGCATCCAGCAGGCCGTGGATGTTGCGGATAACCCTGCGGAAAGCATTGACTTCCGGGTAGATGAAGGCCTTGACCCTGTTGTACACTTCTTCCGTCCCGTCCAGCGTAATCTGCACGTCCTTAAGCCTCCATTCGGCAGCGGCCTCTTGAATGGTGGAATCGTCGAAAAGGAAACCGTTGCTTATCATCCCTGATTCATAAGTGATTCCTGTGCTTTGCAATGCCTTGCATATCAAGGAGATGGCTTTCTTGTTGTACAGGGGCTCACCTCCGAACCACTGGAGCCGCACATGCTTTCCGGCGCTGTGTGCGAGGATAAAATCGGCTGTTTGCCGCGCCGTTTCCGGGCTCATAGTGTGCCGAACGGCCTCTTTCTGGAAGCAGTAGAAACAGCGTGCATTGCAGTCTGTGGTGGTGAAGATGGTGTAGGTGGTAATCGGTACGGTTTCGTCGGAGAGCATACGCACGATGTGCCGAATCTGAATGGCCAGTTGCCTGTCATCGTGGTCCTGGGGGACCAGAAACCACTGCCTGGCAAGCTCTTCTGACGGAACGCCGCCGCGAAGGAACGACTCCGCCTCCTCAGCATCCAGAAGCGCCAGCGCTTTGGTCAAGGTATTGTAAAGCAGCAGACCCTCCGGGACAGGCTGCTGCACCAGATAGGCGATGGGCCGCCAACTGCTTTGGGGACTGTAAGCCTGAGGCCCCAGCAACTTGTCAAAGGGCGGAAGTATGGAGTACAGGAGTTTCATGGCCGGGAAATAAGAAAAACACCGGATACTGGTCCGGCGCTTTGTCTTGTAAAGAAGGAATGATGGGTTTAGCGGCCAGTTTCAGAGCAACCTCCTATTCCGCCATCATTGCTCAGCACATTGCAGGAGCATGAAGATACTGGACCGGGACTTGTACAAATAACACCTTCCATTTTAATCTCTACTGTTTCCATCAGAGGAGACTCGTACTTGTTGGTTTTCTTGTCTTGATTCATGTCTATTCGTCATTTTATTTGCGGGTGCAAATATACCCTAAATTCCGCAAAAAGCAAAACTTTTTTGCCTGATGTCGCCTGACGGCGGTCGGTGATGCCCGGTTTTGCTGCCGGGCGGGGTGTCTGCACGGTCAACCGGCCCACAGTCGGCAGGGATCCGCCCCCGATGATGCGACTTTTTAAAGTGCGGACCACGCCAAGGCCCCGCCCGGAGTGTCCGGAGCGGCAATTTATAGAGGATA
>JAFVCK010000039.1 GCA_017479265.1 Bacteroidales bacterium
AAGGACAACATCTGGATTGAAAGATTTTGGAGAACCATAAAATATGGCTATATTTACATCCAGCCGGAGGAAAACGGCGCGGCGCTTTATCAAGGAATCCTTCGATTCATCGATGACTACAACTATCACCGTCATCACCAGAGAATCGACCGACAGATACCAAGCAAGCTCTACCTACGGTCGGCTGCTTGACATTAACTAACAACAGGACGGTACCTGTCTAAAAAACGGAAGTACTATAGATGGCCGAAAAGGGCCATAGAAAATGAGAGCAATTATTTCAAAACAGCTTCTTATTACACCTACATCATCGAGCCGCCGACGATGTCGAGGATTTCGGAGGTAATCTTCTGCTGGCGGGACTTGTTGTACTCGAGGGTGAGAGATACCAGCAGACTGTTGGCGTTGTCCGTAGCGGTCTGCATGGCAACGACACGGGCGGCATGCTCGGCTGCAACAGTATCCAGAAGCACGGTGAACACCTTGAGCCTCAGCACCTTGGGAAGAAGGTCGGACACGAGGGCCTCACGCGAAGGCTCTATGATATAGTCCTTCATGGCATCCCGGGCGGACCATCCCTCGGGAGAGAAAGGCAGATAGGTCTGCCTCAGGACTTCCTGCGAAGAGGCGCTCTTATAATGGTTATAGACAAATTCCACCTTGTCGAAGCGGCCTTCAAGAAAGCCACCGAGAAGAATCTCTCCAAGGGCGGCAGCACCCTCGTAGGAGGGCTTTGAAGACAGCCTGGTGTAATCCTCAGGCGAGGGATAACCTGCCTTGGCCATGGCCTCGGACATCTTGCGGCCTATGCTGAAAACGGTCACCGCCACGCCTGCGGAGGCATATTCCGAAGCAAGGGAAAGAGCCTTTCTCACGGCATTGGAATTGAAGGCTCCGCAAAGGGAAGAGTTGGAAGCAAAGCACACGAGGGCCACGCTGCGCACCTCCCTTTCCCGGGAATATTCCTTCAGAGAGCCGTTGTCCTCACCAAGAAGGCCTCCCAGTATGCCGGAGAGCATTTCCTGATAAGGCAGCATGTTGCCTATGGCATTCTGCGCCTTGCGCAGTTTGGCCGAAGACACCATCTTCATCGCAGAGGTAATCTTCAGCGTACTGCCGACGGAAGCAATCCTGCCCTTTATTTCTTTGAGCGATGACATCAGGCCTTGAACTGCGAAGCCACGATTGCGGCCTCAGACTCCAGAATAGAAATAACCTTAGCGTCGTATTCCCCTCGGCCCAGCACATCCAGCACATCCTCCTGGTGCATGGAACGCATCCTGTCCAGGAAGGCGGTCTGGAAATCCTGCACGCCGGAGGGAGGCACGTCCTTCATCAGGGCATGGGTACCGCAATAGAGTATGGCCACCTGCTCACCTACGGGCATGGGGCTGTACTGGGGCTGAATCAGCAGACGGTTGTTCTTGCGGCCCTTGTCTATGGCCATGGCGGTCACCTTGTCCATATCGGAAGAGAACTTCGTAAACGCCTCAAGCTCATTGTATTGGGCCTGGTCTATCTTCAGCGTGCCGGCCACCTTCTTCATGCTCTTGACCTGGGCGCTGCCGCCGACACGTGACACGGAAATGCCCACGTTGATGGCCGGACGGAAGCCCTGGTTGAACAAGGAAGCCTCAAGGTAAATCTGGCCGTCCGTAATGGAAATCACATTGGTCGGAATATATGCTGAAACGTCTCCGGCCTGAGTCTCGATTATAGGCAGGGCAGTCAGGGAACCTCCGGCCTTGACCTTGCCCTTCAAAGACTCGGGAAGGTCGTTCATCTGCTCTGCAACTTCCTGCTGCTCAATTATTTTGGCAGCCCTCTCAAGAAGGCGTGAGTGCAGGTAGAACACATCGCCCGGATAGGCCTCGCGGCCTGAAGGCCTTCTCAGGATAAGAGACACCTCGCGGTATGCCACGGCCTGCTTGGAAAGGTCGTCATAGACCACCAGGGCATGGCGGCCGGTATCACGGAAATACTCTCCGATTGCGGCTCCGGCGAAGGGGGCGTAATACTGCAACGCGGCAGGGTCGGCTGCCGTTGCGGCTACCACTATCGTATAGTCCATAGCCCCTTTGGAACGCAGGGTGTTGACTATTCCGGCCACCGTGCTACCCTTCTGTCCCACAGCCACATAGATACAATAGACAGGCTTCCCGGCGAGGTATTCGCTCCGCTGGTTTATAATCATGTCTATGGCTATGGCAGTCTTTCCGGTCTGGCGGTCGCCGATTATGAGCTCGCGCTGGCCGCGGCCGATGGGAATCATTGCGTCTATGGACTTGATTCCGCTCTGCAGCGGCTGGTCCACAGGCTGACGGAATATAACTCCGGGAGCTTTACGCTCCAGAGGCATTTCGGTCAGTTCGCCGCCTATCTTGCCCATGCCGTCCAGGGGATTGCCCAGAGGGTCCACCACACGGCCGACCATCTGCTCGCCCACATCTATGGAAGCTATGCGGCCCGTTCTCTTGACGGACATGCCCTCCTTGACGAGGTCCGTGGGACCCAGAAGCACCGCTCCCACATTATCCTCCTCGAGGTTCATCACTACAGCCATCACGCCGTTCTCGAACTCGAGCAGCTCGCCCGCCTCGGCATTGACAAGGCCGTAAATGCGGGCCACGCCGTCACTGACCTGCAGCACCGTTCCGACCTCCTCGTATCTGGCGGAGAGGTCTATGGACTTGAGCTGGTCCAGCAGCACCTGGGATATCTCGCTTGGACGTATGTTGTTCTGCATAAGCTATACGATTCTTTTGTTCTTCTTGGTAAATTCTTTGCGCAGGGTATCTATCTGCCCGCGTACGCTGGCATCCAGCCGTATTCCGTCCACCTGTATGACTATTCCGCCTATGATGGCAGGGTCCACCTTCTCCTCCATTTCCACCTTGCAGCCAAGCTGGGCCTCCATGCTGGCGCACACTCTCTGCGCAAGTTCCCCGGAAGCGGGAACGGCGGTGGTGACGGAAGCGAACCGGACTCCTATACTCCTGTAATACAGCACATTATAAGTGTGCAGCATGAAGCGCAGCAGAGGCATTCTCTTATTCTTGCACACGAGGGCAAGGAAGGAGGACATGGACGCTGACATGGGACCCTCGCCGAGGGCTGAGCGCAGGGTGCCTATCTTGACGGTATCCGGCACTGCGGCTGGGTCGGAGATAATCTGGCGGACTTTGGGGACATCCCTTATGGCAGCCTCGATGATATGGGCCTCTTCGCACACGCGCGCGGCCTCCCCTGCCTCGACGGCAAGCGAGAGCAAAGCCTTTGCATAACGGGATGATACCTGCCCCAGACTCATCAGCTGCGGTGTTTTTGGGTGTATTCGTCAACCAGACGGCCTACATATCCGGACTGCGCCTCCTGGGTGGACAGCTTGTCGCGAAGCACCTTTTCGGCCACGTCAACGGCTATCATGGCGACCTCCTTGCGGATGTCGCGAAGGGCGCTTTCCTTCTCGGCGGCTATCTCCGTCTTGGCCTTTTCGAGCATCTTGGCGGCCTGCGCGGCAGCCTCGCTCTTGGCCTGGGAGATGATGTTCTCGCGGGTACGCGCCGCCTCCCGGAGTATTCCGGTCTGCTCGGCACGGGTCTTTTCGAGAAGTTCAGCCTGCTCCCTGGCCAGGTTCTGCATCCTCTCCTCTGCCTCGCTTGCAAGACGCAGGGACTCGTCTATATGACGGTTCCTCTTGTCCACCATCCCCGTAATAATGGGGAAGCCGAACTTCGCCAGGATAAAGAAAAGCAGCAGGAAAATCAGCGTCATCCAAAAAAGGAGACCGCCGTCCGGAGTAACCAGGTTCATATCCGACTAATTGATGAACAGTACCAGAACGCAGACGATGATGGCGAAGAGGGCCGCACCCTCTATCATACCGGCGGCGATAATCATGGCGGTACGCAGGTTGCCTGCGGACTCGGGCTGACGGGCTATGGACTCCATGGTGGCCTTGCCGATCATGCCTATGCCTAAAGCGGCTGCGATGGCTGCAATGGCTGCTCCGAGGGCTGCTCCGACCTTGCCGAGAGCTGCTGCCTGAAGAATTATCATACTTAACATAACTATATAATTTTTAAATGTTTATATTATTCTCCCCTTTCCCGCGAGAGGCCTATGTATATGGACGAGAGCATGGTGAAAACGTAGGCCTGGATAAAGGCCACGAGACACTCCAGCAGGTCCATGAACAGACCGAACAGCACGGATATCACCGTCATCGACCCGAACAGCACCGGGCCGAACTTGTACATTATGAATATAATGCAGACGAGGCTGAGTATGAGTATATGCCCTGCCAGCATGTTGGCGAAAAGCCTGATGGTCAGGGATATGGGCTTGACAAGGGCGCTGAACACCTCTATGACGGGCATTATAGGCTTGAGGAAGGCCGGCACGTCGGGCCAGAATATGTCCTTGTAATAGTGCTTCGTTCCGAAAAGGTTGACAGTCAAGAAGGTACACAGGGCAAGCACCATGGTGACGGCTATGTTGCCCGTGAGGTTGGCTCCTCCGGGGAAGAAGGGCACTATGCCGAGGAAGTTGTTGAGCAGGATGAAGAAGAAGGCGGTGCAAAGATAGGGGGAATACTTCCTGTAATCCTCGCCTATGTTCTCCCTGGCCATGTCATGTACCATCATGACGAGAGGTTCCATAAGCGCCGCTATTCCCTGCGGGGCCTCCTTCTGAACATCGTGGCGGCGGTACCAGCGGGCCGACAGCAGCACGAGGACAGCCAGAAGCAGGCTGCTCATCATCAGGGCCAGGACATTCTTGGTAATCGATATATCAAAAGGCCGAACCTGCTCTCCGTCAATCAGTTCCACGACCTTGCCGCTCTGCGGGGAAATGATGAAGCCCTCATGCTCAGCGCCATGTTCCAGACGGGAAGAGCTGAAGCAGTGCCACCCCGAAGTCTTGCTGCGCACTATGACAGGAAGGTGCAGGGCAACGGACTTTTCGCCTATGTTGAAGAAGTGCCACTCGTAGGAATCCCCAATGTGTTCGAATATCACTTCGGACACTTCGAACTCTCCGTCCTCCGCCTTTGCCGTCATGGGCAGAAGCAGGAGCAGGGGCAATATGAACCTGAGCCACTTCACTTTTCTATGCAGACGTTTACAATGTCATTTTCCACCTTGACAAAGCCGGAGGCAATCTCTATGGCTACAGTCTCCCCGGAGACCGAATATTTGACGACTCCCCTTTCGAGGGAAGATATTATGGCGGCATGGCCGGGAAGCACGGTGAAAGGTGTCTGGCCGCCCGGCAGGCTCACGCTGTCCACCTCGCCTCTGAACAGGGACTCTTCGGGAGAAATTATGTCAAGAGTCAGCTTTCCCATCATTCACCGGCCTTTGCAAGTATTTCCTCACCCTTCTTGATGGCCTCTTCGATGGTGCCCACATTGAGGAAGGCCTGTTCGGGAAGGTGGTCCACCTTGCCGTCCAGTATCATTTCGAAGCCGTTTATGGTGTCTTCTATATCGACCATCGCGCCGGGCACGCCCGTGAACTGTTCGGCTACGAAGAAAGGCTGCGAGAGGAACCTCTGCACCCTTCTGGCGCGGTTCACTGTGAGCTTGTCCTCATCCGAGAGCTCGTCCATACCCAGAATGGAGATTATGTCCTGGAGCTCCTTGTTGCGCTGGAGTATCTGCTTGACTCTCTGGGCCGTGTCGTAATGCCTCTGGCCCACGATGTTGGGGTCGAGTATGCGGGAGGTGGAATCCAGGGGGTCCACTGCGGGATATATGCCCAGCTCGGCTATCTTTCGGCTGAGGACAGTAGTAGCGTCAAGGTGCGAGAAGGTAGTGGCAGGAGCAGGGTCCGTGAGGTCGTCGGCAGGGACGTAAACAGCTTGTACAGAAGTGATTGAACCCTTCTTGGTAGAAGTAATCCTCTCCTGCATCTGGCCCATTTCCGTGGCAAGCGTAGGCTGGTATCCCACGGCCGAGGGCATACGGCCCAAAAGGGCTGACACCTCGGAGCCAGCCTGGGTGAACCTGAATATATTGTCTATGAAGAAGAGTATGTCCCTGGGGCCTTCTCCTGTATCGGAGTCACGGAAGGACTCGGCGAGTGTCAGGCCGGAAAGGGCCACGCTGGAACGGGCTCCCGGCGGTTCGTTCATCTGGCCGAAGACCATTGCCACCTGGGACTTTTCCAGCTCCTTCCTGTCCACCTTGGAGAGGTCCCAGTGGCCTTCTTCCATGGCTTTGAGGAATTCGTCTCCATAACGGATAACGCCGGACTCTATCATCTCGCGCAGAAGGTCGTTGCCCTCGCGGGTACGCTCTCCCACTCCGGCGAAAATGGAGAATCCGTTATGCTTCTTGGCTATGTTGTTTATGAGTTCCTTGATAAGCACGGTCTTGCCCACGCCGGCTCCACCGAAGAGGCCGATCTTGCCTCCCTTCAGATAGGGCTCCAGCAGGTCTATGACCTTGATGCCGGTGAAAAGCACTTCCTGCGAAGTCGTAAGGTCCTCGAACTTTGGAGGCTCGCGGTGTATGGGCAGGGCACCTTTGCTCTCGAGAGCGCCGAGGCCGTCTATGCTGTCGCCGGTGACATTCATCACCCTTCCCCTTATCTGCGTGCCTACGGGCATGGAAATGGGGCTGGCGGTGCTGACGGCTTCAAGACCGCGGCGCAGGCCGTCCGTGGAGTCCATGGCAACCGTCCTCACCGTGTCCTCGCCAATGTGCTGCTGCACCTCTACGACCAGAACGCGGCCGTCGGGACGCTTTATCGTAAGGGCATCGTGGATACGGGGCAGTTCCACCGCTTCTTCGCCTTCGCTAAGGTCGAAATGGATATCGACGACAGGGCCGATTATCTGGGAAATATGTCCGATTTTTTGTGACATGTGCTTTTACCGTTATGAACCGCAAATGTAGTCATTTTTTATGACCCGACCAAAAGCACATTTCCTGCCAGAGCCTCGGCCTATGCGCCAAAGCGACAAAACCTGCCCCTAAATGGAAACGTTCTACTGTGCCAGTGCTGCGGCAAGTGCCTCCAGCGCTCCCATGTCGGAGGTCTTGAGACGGGAGCGTATCGACACCACGGGCTCCAGGACCGTAATCTCCTTCATTGCGGAGAGTTTGTCCTTGATAACCCTGGCGGCGCTCGGGGCCCAGGTACCGTTCTCGATTATGCCTACGGTGCGCTTCTGCCAGGCCTTGTCGCAGAGATGATGCAGGAAAACGGCCATGGGAGGGAACACGCCTCCGTCGTAGGAAGCCGCCGCGAGCACGGTCTTTCCGTACCTGAAGGCATCCTCGACGGCCTCTGCCATATCGCAGCGGGAAAGGTCGGTCACCACCACCTTCACGCCCTTGTCCGAAAGCATCTCAGACAGCCTCCGGGCGGCCAGGGCCGTGCCTCCATGAATGGAAGCATAGGCAATGAAAACGCCCTCGGACTCAACGTCATAGCGGCTCCAGATATCATAGAGTCCTGTATAGTATCCGAGATTTTCGCGAAGGACGGGGCCGTGCAGGGGACATATCATGGACAGGTTCAGGGCGGACACTTTCTTTAGCAGGGTCTGCACAGGAAGCCCGTATTTGCCACAGATATTGAAATAGTAGCGGCGGGCCTCGCAGGCCCAGTCACCGTCCTCCTCACCCCAGAAGCCGCATGCTGACAAGGCACCGAACTTTCCGAAAGCGTCGGCGCTGAAAATGGCGGAGGAAGCACTGTCGAGGGACACCATTACCTCGGGCCAATGCACCATGGGGGCCATAAAGAACCTCAGGCTGCGGCCTCCAAGGTCAAGGGTGTCGCCTTCCTTGACGGCGAGGCTCCTGCACTGGAAGCCCTCGAAGAACTGTCCCAGAAAAGAGATGGCCTTGGCCGATGCAACTATCTGGACATCAGGCCATTTGCGCACCATCCACTCGATGAGTCCGCTATGGTCGGGCTCCATGTGGTGTACCACAAGATAGTCAGGTGTACGGCCGGCAAGGGCCTCCAGCAGGTTGTCCTGCCACTGAGAGGCGACGGCGGCATCTACCGTATCCATCACCGCAATCTTCTCTCCCTCAACAAGATATGAATTGTAGGACATGCCCTCTTCCAAGGGATACTGGCTCTCGAACAGGTCCAGCTGCGCATCGTCAGCGCCTATATAAAATATTCCTTCTGCAATCTTTTTCATTTCTCGTGCGCCTCCAGATATTCAACAACATCAGCCACAGTATTGAACTTGGCAAGCGACTCGTCGGGAATCACTATGCCGTATTCATCTTCAATCTTCATAAGGAGTTGAAGTATGTCCAGGGAATCTGCTCCAAGGTCCTTCTTGATCTTGGAAGAGGGCTCAATCACAGAGGGGTCCAGCCTCAGCTGCTTGGCCAGTATGGTTCTGACTTTCTCAAACATAATCATTTATTCTTCATAGTGTTCATATTTCGAAACGGCCTCTTCTATCTTGGACGAAAGGCCGCTGGTTTCCATCTTCCAGGCCTGCTCTATGCACTTGGCGACAGCCGTAGCGTTGCTGCTTCCATGGCCCTTGACCACCACCTTGGAAGTGCCCAGGAGAACGCTCCCGCCGTAGTTCTGGTAATTCATGAATTCCTTTTCCTCCATGAACATGCGCTTCATCAGCAGCGCCCCGACCTTGTATATGGTCCTGGAAAAAATGTCCTTCTTGAGTTTCTTCAAAAGCTCAAGGGCAGTGCCTTCCGTGGCCTTGACCAGCACGTTGCCGGAAAAGCCGTCGCAGGCCACCACGTCATAGCGGCCGGACAGCAGGTCGCGGCTCTCCATGTTGCCAACAAAGTTGATACAGTCCGTGTCCTTGAGCATTCCGTAAGCCTCCTGGCGAATGGTATCGCCCTTCCCCTCTTCCTTGCCCACGTTCAGGAGAGCCACTCTCGGGGACTTTACCCCATAGACATTCTCCATGTAGAGGGAAGCCATTATCGCGAACTGCCTAAGATGGGCCGGCGTCACTTCCACGTTGGCTCCGCTGTCGCAGATGCCTACAATGCCCCCGTCCATGGTCGGCAGCAGGGGGCAGAATGCCGGACGGATGATGCCCCTGAGGCGACCTACCCGCACCAGCGCTCCGGTCACGAGAGCGCCCGTGGAGCCGGTACTTACCATGGCGGCGATGTCGTCCTGGTCGCGGAGCATCATTATGCCCTTCATCATGGAGCTGTCCCTCTTGAGGCGTATGACATCGGTAGGCTTTTCCTCGCAGCCTATCACCTGCGGAGCATGAACCACCTCAATGCGCGAAGCATCATAATCCCGGCCGGCAAGACGGCCTTCTATCACGGTCGCATCGCCCGTCAGAATCAGCTGAAGGTCAGGGATTGACGACAGGGCGGCAAGCGCTCCGTCAAGGTTGGCATCGGGACTCTTGTCCCCGCCGAAGCAGTCAACAATTATCTTAACCATTTCTATGACAGTTTCTTGACGTATGCGCGGCGACGGCGGATAATTTCCCTGCGGAAGCGTTTCCACTGGTTCTGTATAGCCCAGTTCTCCTCCAGGTTGGCGTTCGTTTCGGCATATTCTATGCCGTCCTGCATGAGCATCTTGCACATGGCCGAGGTAATCATCACGCTGATGCCCCGGTTGAGATATTCAGGGTCCACGCCGACAAGGCCGCAGTCTATGACCTTGGGCCTCTTGAGGGCCTTCAACAGGCGGACAAGGGCTCCGGGGGTGATGCGGCCGCCTGACTTTACGAACACGTTCGCCAGCGAAGGGAAGCATATTCCGAAACAGACCATTTTCTCGTTTTCGTCCAGTATTACGGCCACATATTTGGTGTCGATGATGAGCTTGAAATTCTCTATCATCATCTTTTTCATCTTGTCGGTGAAAGGCACCGTGCCGTAGAGCATGTCGTAGGACTTGTCTATGAGCTCGAAGAAGCCGTCGGCATATTTGCGGAGGAATTCTCCCGTGCTCTTGGCCACGCCGAAATGGAGCTTGTATCGCCTTGCCACGAAATCGGACATGGCCTGCAGTTCTGCTATGGTCTCCGCATCCGGGGCGTACAGGCGGCTTTCGTTCCAATCTACCTCCTTGACGTATCCCAGCTTCTCCATAAAGTCCTTATAATAAGGATAATTATATGTCTCCTCGAAAGTGCCCACATACTCGAATCCCTCTATCAGCATGCCTTCCCTCTCAAGATCGGAAAAGCCAAGCGGACCGACCACGGTGTCCATTCCCTTGGACAGGGCCCAGGCCTCGACGGCAGCGAAAAGAGCCTTGGCCACCTCGAAGTCCTCTATGGCATCGAAACGGGTGAAACGCACCCTTTTCTGGTCGTATTTCTCGTTGGCGGTACGCTGTATTATACCGGAAATGCGCCCGGCAATCGCACCGTCCTTGTAGGCGTTGTAATAGACAGTCTCGCAGGTGTCGCTGTAATCGTTATCCGCCTTGAACAGCTTGCGCTCGTCCATGTACAGGGCGGGGATATACTGCGGGCAGTTCCTGTAGAGTTTCAGGGGAAACTCTATGAAGTCCTTGCGCTGACGGCGGGTTCTTACTTCAAGTACCTGAATCATAGCCTTTTATCTATGTTTAGCATGGAAAGAAACGCCTACTCCGTTGGGGCCGCAATGGCTGCCTGCCGTAGGATTGCAATCCACATATTCCAGCCTTATGTCGGGGCCGTATTTCTGCTTGAGGAGTTCGCCCACCCGGGTGGCTATATCCATGGCATCTGTCTGGGCCACGACTATCCTGTGGGCCGTGACATCCTCGCCGAGTTCATCTACATATCCTATAAGGGCCTCTATGGCGTTCCTTCGGCCTTTTGCCTTGCCAATGCTCACCATCTTGCCCTCTGAATTCATGTGGATTATGGGGCGTATGCCTATGAGGGAGCACATGGTGGCGGCCAGTCCGCTGACACGGCCGCTGCGGCGGAAGAACTTGAGGTCGTCTGCAAAGAAATATATGGCGAACTTGTCCACCTCCGTCTTGCCCCACTCGATTATTTCTTCGGGGGTCTTGCCCTTGAGGAAAAGGTCGCCGACCTCGCGGACTATATTGTAACTGCCTATGGTTATGCCCTTTGTGTCGAGCTCCCAGAACTTCCTTTCGGGATATTTTTCCTTCAGAGTTGCCACAGCCCTGTCCATAGAGTCAAAGGTATTGGTCATGGCACGGGAGAAATGGACATAGAAAATGTCGTTGCCCTCAGCGAATTCAGGCTCGAAATACTGCATGTATCTCTCCTGTCCCAGAGCGCTCGTTGTGGGCAGGACACCGCTGCGCAGCATGTCGTAGAAGGCATGTGCGTCAAATACGTCGAAGTCCTCGTAGGGATAGACGGTCTTGCCGTTGTAACTGTAAGGCATGCTTATCAGTTTGTAACCGTATTCAGCCGCCACTTTGGGGGTGATGTCGGTATCGGTATCCGTGAATAGTGTTACCATGGGTGTTATAATTAATTCAGTATCACAATATAATCATATACGGGCTGGCCGCCGCGGCCGAGTATGAATTCCGTCATCGGGAAGCGCTGCGAAAGGCACTGTTCTGCCGCGGAAGCCTCTTCCTCAGAAACGCCCTGACCGTAGAAAAGCAGCACTACGTCGCGGTCCCCTGCATCTATACGCTCGCAAAGCCCGGCAAGGACTTCGGTACGGTCCTCCCCGTGGGAGAGTATTTCTCCGTGGACAAAGCCTACGAAATCACCCTCGCGCACTCCCCCTTCCGCATCGCGTATGGCCGTCGATACCATGCCGGTTTCAACTCCTTCCATGGCTTCGGCAAGGGCCTTTTCAAGGGCATCCGCATCGGTCTGCGAGGAGTCGAAGGAGGCGATTGCGGCATAGCCCTCCCCTATGCTCCGCGAAGGCACCACCCGCACGGTGGAGCGCTTGTACATGGAGGCAGCCTGCCGGGCGGTCATCAGTATGTTGGAATTGTTGGGGAATACGAATATGTCAGCTGCATCCAGTTGCTCGAATGCATCCAGAAAAGCCTGAACGGGCGGATTCATGGTCTGTCCACCGGCAATCACTGTGTCCGCTCCGGCTTCCTTGAGGGCCGATACAAGGCCCTTGCCCGTGGCTACAGTCACTACCGCATAGCGCTTGTGGGGCTTGGAAAAACCGTCCTTGATGGTGGTCTCGTGATGCTGGAGGGTCATGTTCTCTATCTTGACTGTGAGGAATTCTCCCCACCTTTGGCAGTGGCTTAGCACGTCGCCGGGTGTCATGGTATGGACATGTACCTTGATTATGGTGCCGTCCTTGAAGCAGACTATGGAGTCGCCTTTGGTCTTGAGATAATCCCTTACTTCCTTCTCGTCGAATGTTTCCGTATTCACCTTGGAGTTCTGGAGCCTCAGCAGGAACTCTGTGCAGTAACCGAATTCCAGGGTGCTGTCGGAGGTGAATGAATCCAGGTTGACGGCCTTGGCGGAAGTAGAGCCTGGCAGAGAAGTCTCTACCATCTGCCCCGACATGGCCTTCATTATGCCCCTTGCTATGGAAACGAGTCCGGCACCGCCGCTGTCTATGACTCCTGCCTTTTTCAGCACGTCCAGAAGGTCGGGAGTGCGCTCCAGCGAGGCTTCCATTTCGGCGAGGAAGGCCTCGCCGTAAGAGGCGAAAGTAGTGCCGGGTCCTATAGTGGAGTTGGCCTTGCGCACGGCATCCTTGAAGACCGTTAGCATGGTGCCTTCCACCGGCACGGCCACGGCTTTGTAAGACTCTTGCACGCCACATTCAAGGGCGCGGCCAAGTGTCTGCACATCAGCATTTTCCACTCCTGAAAGGCCATTAGCTATGCCGGCGAAGATACGGCTCAGTATGACTCCGGAATTGCCCCTGGCCCCGAGCAGCATGCCCCTTGACAGAGAAGAGGCGGCCTCGCCGAGGCTTGCATTGTCGGCAAGGGTGCCGCAGCCGGAGTCTATGGTCATGAACATGTTGTCCCCGGTATCCCCGTCGGGAATGGGAAACACGTTCAGGTCGTTTATGGTGTCCTTGTCGCTATGGAGCTGGGCGGCTCCCTGCCTGACCAAGGTTCCGAAATAATTTCCGGTCAAGGTTTTAGTATCCATCGCTTCAATACTCAATATATGGTTTCTAGCGTAGGGGCATTCTCCCAGACAGGGATTGTCGGGTCTATGACGGAGGCATCCACAGTGCGCAGATGCCCTGTCGTAAGCTCTTCAAGGAAGCGCTGCTGCTCGGGCCATGTAGCGACGAAGTTGGCCGACATGTCATGGCTGTGGCCCGGATAACGGTAGAATGAATATATGTAGCCTTTCTTGGAGAACACCTTGTCAACGAGATATGCGCTGCCGAACATTCCGTAACGGCCGAAGGCGGTCTTGTCATATACTACCGCGCCGTCCGCGTCCCCGTGGAACAGAAGATGTGGGGCCGGATTTATGGCATATCCGGGAGTGCCGGTATCGGACATCAGCGCCCCCGCGTAGGAGATTATGCCCTTGAACCTGAAGCCTTCGGGGAGAATGGCCGACAGAGGCTCGCCGTTGCAGATGTCGCTTTCGCAGGCGAGGCTGATCATGGCCCCGGCGGAACTGCCGGCAAGGACTATGTTGCCCATATCAAGGCCCAGTTCATCGGCATTGTCCGAGAGATATTTGACGGCAGTGAACACGTCCTCTATGCCCATATCGACGGCTGCGATGGTGCTCTTTGCGCTCTTTATGAGGTTGAAAATACCGAATTTCATCTCAACGCCCTTGAGGCCCAGGCGATAGTCGGTGCTGATTACCCTGTAGCCGGCATCAGTCATGAGCTTAAACCAGGGGAGATAATACGGGTCGTTCCTCGTGCCTGAAATGAAACCGCCGCCGAAGACGAAGAGCACCGTGGGCTTTTCCTTGCCGTCAATAGTGGTCCGGGACCCCGGAGCGGGGTTGTAGATATCTAGGTACAAGTCGCCGTCACTGCGGTTTGAAAACAGATATGTCCCGCAGAGTTCCTGGGAGAAAGCTGCCGCCGCAAACAGCACAAGCAGCAATGATGTCAATATTTTTTTCATAGTTGCGAATATAGCTATTTTTCGCATTATTTCCGACTTTTTTTGCTACCTTTGAAAAACAAAACAGATTATTATGGCATCAAGGCCATGATTCCTACCGTCATGGGCAAGCTCAGCGGCATCATAAAAGACCAGGACGGCGACGGCGACATTGACCTCAACGACCTTCTGCTGACCCTCAAAGGCGGAAACGGCGGCGGCATCCTCGGCGCGGCAACCAGCATTCCGGGCGGTCTTTTCGGCAAGAAATAGCAGCGCGTGCAAAATATTTTTTGCGTTTTGCCAAAACTGTTGTAATTTTGCAGTCCGGTTCCTCCGAGGACCGGCCTTCAGGAGGTGTGGCCGAGTGGTCGATGGCGGCAGTCTTGAAAACTGTTGAACGGCAACGTTCCGGGGGTTCGAATCCCTCCGCGATTTGAACCTGCGGACACTCCAAAACTGAACAGGGAAGGAAAAATTTACATATTAGGAGGTGTGGCCGAGTGGTCGATGGCGGCAGTCTTGTAAACTGTTGAACGGCATCGTTCCGGGGGTTCGAATCCCTCCGCCTCCGCCAAGAAAGCATTGAGTATCAAAGTTTTACACAAATTTTGATGCTCTTTTTTTATGCTTGGTTACGAGGAAAACGGCCCGACGGTTACGAGATAGAAATAGAAACTTGAACCGATCCAGATTGTCAAAAGGTGGTAAGGTTCAAATCCCCACCTCGCGTAACCTTCCAAAAATTTGTCTTTAAATGTCTCTCCAGACATAGGCCACACAGCCCCCTGAAAGGGGTGGCAAAGACAAGCCGAGACAAAGTTGCGTAACCCTTATGTAACCACCAAGAGACATCCTTGTAACCTGTCTCCAATTGTCTCTGTTTTTGTCTTTCATTGTCTCTACCCTTTTGAGTGTTAAACAGATACAACAACGTACCTTTGTAACACCTTAAAGAAAGACAGATATGGCAAAAGGACAAATGAAGCAGACGAACTCGACCTTCTCGGTCATCTTCGTCATCCAAAAGGGCAAGTGCAAGGCCGACGGCACAGCCCCAATTCTTGCGAGAATCACCGTCAACGGCCAAATGATTCACTTCTCCACACAGCAGTCCATCCTTCCGGATCGCTGGCTCCCGCTGGAATACCGGACAATTGGCGAAACCAAAGAGGAAAAGGCAATCAACGAGAAGTTGACGGACTTCAAGGCCACCCTCAAGCGCAACTACAGTGACCTTATATATAGAGGAGAAGTGGTGACTGCCGCCAAACTGAAGAACAACCTCTTCTCCCTCGACGAGCGCAGCAATGGCGTGATGGAACTCTTCGAAATCTTCCTCCGGGACTATGAGCGCATGACCATAACCGAAGGTTACGGCAAGGAGAGCTTCTTCCGTTACCGGGTTACACGCGACAGGGTACAGGAATTCCTCCGGGAAGAGTACAAATGCAAGGAATACCCCATTGCAGACATTGACAAGCCCTTCTTGGAGAAACTTTTCGTCTGGCTCCGAATCAATCATGGGAACTGCAACAACACAGCCGTCAAGTTCATCCACCGCTTCGCCTCGGTGTACCACCTTGCAAGGGACAAGGGCTGGGTGAACAAGAATCCCTTCGGCTCCCTGCGTCTGAAGCTCGAAACCGTCGACCGCAACTATCTGAATAAGGATGAGTTGGAAATCCTCTATAACAAGCAGTTCACGTCCAAGCGGCTTGAGACCGTCCGGGATCTGTTCCTCTTCAGCTGTTACACAGGCCTCGCTTACATCGACATTAAGCAGCTCACCTTCAAGGAGATTGTGGAGAAGGCCGATGGCCGTCTATGGATCGTAAAGAAACGCCAGAAGACCAAGACCCCGGTCACCGTCCCGCTGTTGGATATTCCCATTATGATCATGGAGAAATATAATGGCAAAGCCAAGGATGATCTGGTATTCCCAGTGCTGAGTAACCAGAAAATGAACGATTACATCAAGGAGATCATCGCCATTTGCGACATCGACAAGGATATATCTTTCCACTGTGCCCGACACACCTTTGCCACCACCGTCACCCTCGAAAACGGAGTGCCCATCGAGTCCGTTTCCAAGATGCTGGGGCATACCAACATCCAGACCACACAACTGTATGCCCGCATCACCAATCAGAAGATCCAACAGGACATGGATGTTCTTGCGGGGAAGATTGAGGGCAAACACGAGAAGGCTCCGGAGGCGTCGACCGAGGCAAAATTTGAGCCTTTTCAGAAAAAGAGCATCCTCCGGACGATGCGCAAGTTCAAAGCCGAGCGAGGTCTTGCAAACTGAGCCTTTCTCCCGGCAACAAACTCAAAAACGGCTGTCCTTTTGGATGGCCGTTCTCTATGTCGGGAATTATTGCTAAATTTGTTCATCCGATACCCCCATCTATGAACGTTTTCAAAGTTATACCCTTTTGGATTCTTCTCCCGCTGTCAGTCTTGTCCTGCGGTAATAACAATGCCAAATCAAGCGATGCTCTCACAGTACATATCAAGTACGATACCCCCATCAATGGCTATGTGGTTACCGGAGAGTTTTACCCTTTTGAATCACAGAGCGAAACTGGTCAGGTGACGTTGAGTTTTAAGTCTCTCGATGGAGGGAAGGACTTTGTATATTCAAATGTCGTGGAAACCGAGGATGGTAATCCGGAAGCTCCCTCCAAATT
>JAFVCK010000004.1 GCA_017479265.1 Bacteroidales bacterium
CGGCGAGGAACCACCTCTTCCCATTCCGAACAGAGAAGTTAAGCTCGCCATCGCCGATGGTACTGCCCCACCAGGTGGGAGAGTAGGCAGCTGCCGTTCTTCGGGTTCCCCGGTCAACTCATGTTGACCGGGGAACTTTTTTATAAGGGGGCGAATCCCCCTGCGACCCCCTCGGCCTTTTCTCCCTTGACGACTTTGCTTGCGCAAAGTCCCGGGTACGGCCGGACCGCTGATGCGGTCTTGCCGGAGGCAAGAGTCGTTGACCGGGGAACTTTATTCTATATATCTTACCGGAGACTGAATTCGCAGCCGCAGTAGAGCTGGTTATAGAAACACTGCTCCTTGATAATCTGGCCCCTGCGCTCCTGCAAGCCGCCTTTGCGCCAATTCTGAGGCCACCAGCGCACACCAGGATAAAGGCTGCAAGCATATTCCCCGGCAGCATTCACCTGGTCAAGATTCTTCCAACGGGACGAAGCCAGGGTGGTCGTCAGTACGGAGAACCCGTTCTCGCTGGCATACCTCGCAGCCCGCTCCAGACGGAACCTGAAGCAATGAAGGCACCTTCCGCCCCTCTCCGGCTCCCCCTCAAGACCTTTCGCAATGCACCCCCACTGCTCATGGTCGTATTCATCGTCAATCAGTTCCAGACCATATTGCGCCGCATACCTCCTGCACTCGTCGCGCCGGATTTCATATTCCTTAAGAGGATATATATTCGAATTGCTATAGAATATCGTCGGCCTCGCGCCATTCTGCACCAGACACTCCACTATGGCCCCGCTGCACGGTGCGCAGCAGGCATGGAGCAAAATCTTCCCCTCGGGTATATCCGGATGCAACATATCAGTTCGCCTCCTTCCCGGCGAGAGCCATGTTCGCCTTGTCCGTATAGAATACCTGCACCCTCGCATCCTTGGATATTGTCAGGGAAACCTCCCCCTTGCTCATGCTCCAAGTGCTGATATACAGGCATTTGCCATATTCTACTGCCCTCAGTCCGTCGTCCTCGGTGTAGGGGAATTCGAACTTCTCGACAACATTCGTCGGCTCGTTGTACAGCACGCTCAAGCGCATTTTGGCATACTCGTAGCGGCTCTTTGCCGTGCTCCACATAGACGCGGCTGGATATGACACCACGAACAGGTAAGCCGTCTGCGACACGGCCGTCGTAGCAATGAACATTTCCACCTCGTCGCCGTAGAACTTACCCCTCATGTAGTGGTTGTCCCCATCCTTGCTCTTGGGCTTGAAACCCTGCTTGCGCAAGGCCTTCATGCACGAGGCCATGCTGCCGTCTATGGGCACTCCGTTATAATCCAGATGCTCCTGGGCCTGCATTCCGCAGCACAGAATCGCTGCAACTAAGGCAAGTATCGTCTTTTTCATACAAATTCCGCTTTGCAATCGCAAAGTTAAAAATATAAAATGATTATCTTTGCAAGATATAAGGAAAAGGGATGAAACATATAAGGAATTTTTGCATAATAGCCCATATCGACCATGGCAAAAGCACCCTGGCGGACCGTCTTCTGGAACTCACCAAGACCCTCTCCGACAGGGACATGGAGAACCAGGTCCTGGACGACATGGAACTGGAGAAAGAGAAGGGCATCACTATCAAGAGCCATGCGATACAGATGGAGTATGTCTATAAAGGGGAGAAGTATCTGCTGAACCTCATAGACACTCCCGGACATGTCGATTTCTCATACGAAGTGTCCCGTTCCATAGCCTCCTGCGAAGGCGCATTGCTCATCGTGGATGCCTCTCAGGGCATTCAGGCCCAGACGATTTCGAATCTCTATCTTGCGGTGGACCATAATCTCGAAATTATCCCCGTGCTCAACAAGATAGACATGGAAGCGGCTCAGGTAGAAGTAGTTACCGACCAGATATGCGACCTTATAGGCTGCGATCCCGAGGACGTTTTCAAGGTCTCCGCCCGCACGGGAGAGGGGGTCCCGCCCATACTCGATGCCATAGTGGAGAAGATTCCGGCCCCGAAAGGCGACAAGGACGCTCCTCTCCGCGCCCTTGTATTCGATTCCGTTTTCAATCCCTTCCGAGGCGTAATCGCATATTTCAAAGTGTTCGACGGCTCGATTAGAAAAGGCGACAGGGTGCGCTTTTTCAACACCGGAATGGACTACGAGGCCGACGAAATCGGTGTGCTGAAAATGAAACTCGTGCCCACGGAGAGCATAAGTTGCGGAGATGTAGGATATGCAATATGCGGCATCAAGAGCGCAACTGAAGTGAAGGTGGGCGATACCATAACCTCCCAGGACAGGCCTTGCAGCAGTGCCATTGCCGGATTCGAGGAGGTCAAGCCCATGGTTTTCGCCGGTATGTATCCCGTGGATGCATCCAAGTTCGAAGAACTGCGGGCCGTTCTGGAAAAGTTCCAGCTGAACGACGCTTCATTCGTCTATGAACCCGAATCATCGCTGGCCCTCGGCTCCGGATTCAGATGCGGCTTCCTCGGCCTCCTGCATCTGGAAATCGTGCAGGAAAGGCTCTTCCGCGAGTTCAACATGGATGTCATCACGACAGTCCCCAACGTGTCCTATAAGGTATTCACCACACAGGGCGAAGTCATGGACGTGCATAACCCCTCGGGTATGCCCGCGCCCACCCTCGTGGACCATATCGAAGAGCCCTATATCCGTGCCCAGATAATCTCCAAATCCGATTATTTCGGCGCTATAATGAAGCTTTGCCTGGACAGGAGGGGCACTCTTACCGGCCAGCATTTCATCACTGCGGACAGGGTGGAACTCAACTACGACATGCCCCTGTCTGAGATTGTATTCGGATTCTACGACCAGCTGAAAACGGTCTCAAGGGGCTATGCATCATTTGATTACCATATCACGGGATACCGTCCGGCCCGTCTTGTGAGGCTGGATATCCTGCTGAACGGGGAGCCTGCCGATGCGCTGTCCTCGCTCATACATGAGGACAATGCCTACGATTTCGGCCGCAAGATGTGCGTCAAGCTCAAGGACCTGATTCCCCGACAGCAGTTCGACATCCCAATCCAAGCCGCAATCGGAGCCAAGATTATTGCCCGCGAAACGGTCAAGCAGGTGCGTAAGGACGTGACTGCCAAGTGCTACGGCGGTGATATCACCCGTAAGCGCAAGCTGCTGGAAAAGCAGAAGGAAGGCAAGAAGCGCATGCGCCAGATAGGTACCGTGCAGGTGCCCCAGAGCGCGTTCATGGCCGTGCTCAAACTGGATTAGGCCATGCTCAGGGTAGCCGTTCTGATGACAGTGTTCAACCGCCGCGAAAAGACTCTCGCGGCACTGGAAGGCTGTTTCCGCCAGATAGACAGCGTGGCTGCCCAGGAGAAATATTCTTTCGAAATATGGATAACCGACGACGGCAGCACTGACGGCACTTCCGAGGCGGTGTCCCAGGCCTATCCCTCCGTGCATATACTGCATTCCGGGGGCGGCCTGTACTGGAACCGCGGAATGCGCCTGGCCTGGACAGAGGCCGCCAAGGATGAGCCCGACTTCTACCTCTGGCTCAATGACGACACCATTCTAGCCGAAGGTGCGCTTGCCGTAATGCTGGAGACATCCGAATATCTGAGGCATAAGGCCATTGTCGTCGGTACGGCGACAGGCGAAGACGGTTCTTACAGTTACGGCGGTCGCATGCGCTCCAACAAGATAGTGCCTCCCGACCCCGTGATACCGGTTCCCTGCTATACCTTCAACGGCAACCTGGTGCTTGTGCCCAAGGCGGTGTATGACGCTCTGGGCAATCTGGAGCCCGCATACCACCATAGTTTCGGCGACTACGACTATGGCGTTCGCGCACTGAAAAAGAACATTACCCGCGTGGTCGCTCCCGGCGTTCTGGCCACCTGCGACAGGAATCCCGGAGTGGAGGTATGGCGCAATTCCGGCTACAGCCTCCGCGAGCGCTATGCCTATCTGCTTGGTCCCAAGGGCCGTCCGCCCCGCGAACAATTCCTCTACGACACCCGCAGCATGGGATTTTTCGGAGCCATAGGCCATTTCATATCAGTCAATCTTAAGGTACTTTTCCCCCGTAGAACCAAATCATGAAGATAAAGGCAGCCATAAAGTCCATGCGTCTGCGGACGCTTCCACTGTCCCTTGCAGGAGTCATTCTCGGCATACTTCTCGCCACAGCGGACTACCATGTCAGCCCCGCCGTGGCCGTGCTGATAATGCTCACCACCGTCTGTCTCCAGATTCTGTCCAACCTCTCCAACGAACTTGGCGACGTGCTGAGCGGCACTGACAACGCCGATAGGGTGGGACCGGGATACGGGCTCAACAGCGGGGAAATGTCGGTCAGGGACATGAAGGTGGAAATAGGCATTTTCGTGGCCCTCTGCATCATCTGCGGCCTTGCCATGATCAAGGTGTCCTTCGGCACCTTGCTCAGCCTGGAGTCCATCTGCCTCATGATGCTCGGCGGTGCGGCCATAGCGGGGGCGATGAAATATACCCTCGGCCGCAATCCCTACGGATACCGCGGTCTGGGCGACGTTTTCGTCTTCATCTTTTTCGGGCTGGTGTCGGTGCTGGGGTCGTACTTCGTCGCCTCGCACGCCGTGCCTCACTGGTTCATGCTGATGCCTGCATCAGCCATAGGCCTTTTCAGCATAGGAGTGCTGAATGTCAACAATATACGGGACATGAAAACAGATGCGGCCAACAGGGTTACCGTGGCCATGAAACTGGGTCCACGACGCGCCCGTATCTACCAGACGGTGCTCATCGTGCTGGGCTGGGTGCTGCTGCTGGTGTACACATTCCTGCGGATTTTCGACCCCTGGCACTATCTGTACCTGATAACGCTTCCGCTGTATGTCCTCCACCTTCGCGGCGTGTGGACCCGCGAAGACCGTGCCCTGGACCCCATGCTCCCGCTGCTGGTGATGTCCACCTTCCTTCTGGCCCTGCTCATGGGCCTTGGATTCACGGTGTTTCTTCTCTTCTGAGACCGCTTCATTTCGCCGTCAAAATTGGGGATTTCGCCACAATTTGCTGAAATTACCACACAATCAGTGGGTCCGCCACAATGATTTTGCTTTGTCGGGCGGGGTTTTTACCTTTGCATCCGGAAACACGTTTTGAGAAGCTGTTTTGCAAAACAGCTTTTGATAGCCCGAGCGCGAGAGCGCCGTCAATTCAGCCGCCGACAAACGAAATTGCTGCCCGAATGCCGAGGCGATGCGAGCGGGGCTGAGCGCGAGGGCTTTTTTATGAAACTATCAAAAGAATCGGAATGGAAAAGAACGGACAGACCGCACCTGTGCAGGCAGGGTCAACCCGCCGGATGCTGCGCGAAGACAAGAACCCAACCCAACCCCGTTACACATCTTCTTTCCGACTGATGCGCGAAAGAACTGCTTCCTGGAGTTGAGCGGAGCCTGTCTTTTACGGCGGAGGGGGTTTGATGTTATGAAAGTTATTGCTATATTTGCAGGGTATGAGAAAGTTTTTTGCACTGTTTATAGTTATGGCGTTCACGACATTACAGGCATCGGCCGCCGGCGGAGTCTTCGTTAAGGGGCTTGATGCATTCACTGAGTATAATCCCGGACAGGAGGGCGCGACCCTCAGTTTTACTACGAAAGGACGCAGTTTCAAGGCTGTGGCCCTTTGGTATGGCAGCAGCGTTTCCGTTGCCGTGGAGGATGACTCCGGCCAGAGGACTATCATATACAAGGACGGCGCTCCCTCGGGGGGCAGCGAACTCCCCAAGATAGGGTTCAGCGGCTCCACCGAGAGCAAGAGCAATTCCTATATAATTGGTGTACACGACTTTACGAACAATGGCAATGCCGAACTCACCGTTGCCGTAACGGACGGAAGTGACGGAATTGCCATATATGTATTCGAATATGACGGCTACAATTGGAAGCCTGTAGGCTCCATGGTGACCAAGGGGAAAGGCCTTGGCGGCTGCCGTATATTCCGCCAGGCGCTCACGATGAAGGACCGCAGCGGCGTGCTGTACACCTGGACCTGCCACGGAGGCCGTTTCGACTTCCTGTCTTCCGACAAGGTCAACGACCCTTCGAAACTGTATTAAATCAGGTCGAAGAGCGTAGGCTCATCGAAAGGAATATCGTCCTCACCGAGGTCGATGACATCTCCCGCCACGGCACCGCCGCCGGCGGGTTTTTTGTCAACCGGGGCAGCCTCCGGCGCATTGAGCACGTCTATGGCCTCCTCCTCTTCAAAAGGCTCCTCCGAAGGAATGTCCTCCTCCTGGGGCAGGTCGTCCTCGCTCTTGTGCAGCGGCTCTATGAACTCCACCTTGGACAGCTCGTATGCATGGCACTTCTTGCCCTTGGCAGACAGTCCCTTTTTCGCTATAAACTCCTCTGCATCAATCGCTTCGCTCTCGCGGGAAGAATACTTGCCGCCGAAAGTCACCAGTATCTGGGGATGGCGGTCGTCCGAGAGTGCCACCAGGTATGAACCCTTGGCATCGGAAATGAACGGCAGAGCCGTGTTGTCGCTGAGGGTGAAAGAGAAGCGCTTGACATAGAAAGCCTTGGCAGCGCCGTCCCAATAGAGCGCCGTCCAGGTCTTTTCCTCGTCGAACTTCTCGATTTTCAGCACCTCGCCCTGATAGCGGTTGCTAAGGTCGAAACTCGTAGTGTAGAAAGTGCCTCCGCTGAATATGGCGAGCACCTTGTCCTCTGCCTCGAACTGGCCGAGATACAATCCGCGTCCGTCCTCGTTGAGCCTCTGCACGTCGGCATCATACCAGATGTCCTTGCCGGAGATGGTGGATATGCCTTCGCGGCGCAGTTGTATGTTCTTGACGGGATTCTTGGTGACGAGATTGCCCCGGGCAGTCTTGCCCTTTATCGCCAGGGTGGAGAAATCGTAGTCGAAAGTGGTCTTCTTCACCTTGGCCTTGGGCCTCAGCTGTACCTTCACCGTCTCGGCTTCGCCGTTATGGTTGACGGTGAACCATATAATCTCTGAATCGGGCGAGCCGGCGGTCAGGTTGTACTCCTTGTCCCTTGTCACTGAGGTGATTGCGAACCTCTTGGCATAGTAGGGGCCGGTCTTGCCGTCGCGGTAAATTACATTGTATATGGTCCTCTCGTCGCCTCGGTTGAACACGCCCACATACTGGAGGTTCTCGCCGAAGAAAGCCTTGTCGGTCACCTTGGTGATGCGGTAGCGGCCGTCCTTGCCTATCACGACTATCTCCGAGAGGTCGGAACAATCGCTGATGAACTCTCCGCCGTCCGCGCTCTTGAGGCCTATTCCGACGAAGCCCGCCGCCATGTTGGCATAGAGCTTGGCATTGTTGTTCACCACCTTGGTGGCTGTTATGGTCTCGAAATTGGTGATTTCGGTGAGGCGGGGGAAATTCTTGCCGTACTTCTGCTTCAGGCCCTTGAACCAGTCTATGGTGTATTCGGTCAGATGCTCGAGGTCGATGCGCACCTTTTCCATCTGCTCCTCAATGGACTTTATCTTTTCGTCCATGGCCTTCGCGTCGAACTTGGAAATCTTGCGCACGGGCTTCTCCACGAGCCTGTCTATATCCTCCATCAATATGGGCCTGCGCACGAGACCCTGGTAGGTGAGCATCTTGTCCAGAATGTCCTGCTTCTGCTCCTCCCAGCTCTTGTGGCGGGTCTCCTCCAGAATCTTGTACACGCCCTCTTCGAAGAATATCCTTTCCAGGGAATCATAGTGCCATTCATTCTCAAGTTCGTCCAAACGAATCTGCAACTGCCTGCCCAGCAGCTCTTTGGTGTGCTGGGTGTTATACTCCAGTATGCCGTTCACCGTCATGAACTCCGGCTTGCTGTCCTTGATGACGCAGGCGTTGGGGTTGATGGTAATCTCGCAGTCGGTGAATGCGTAGAGAGCGTCTATGGTCTTGTCGGGCGAAACATCGTTGGGCAGATGTATGACTATGTCCACCTTGGAAGTGGTCATGTCCTCGATTTTCTTGATTTTTATCTTGCCCTTGTCCTTGGCCTTGAGTATGGAATCTATGAGGATATGGGTGGTCTTGCCGTAGGGAATCTCCGTTATGGCTATGGTGTTCTTGTCCAGTTTCTCTATCTTGGCCCTGACCTTGACTGCACCGCCGCGTCCGCCCTGCATGTACTTCGAGCAGTCGGCATAGCCGCCTGTAGGGAAGTCCGGGTAGAGCTCGAACTCCTTGCCTTTGAGAATGGCTATGGAAGCGTCAATGAGCTCGTTGAAGTTGTGCGGCAGTATCTTCGAGGCCATTCCAACAGCGATGCCCTCTGTGCCCTGGGCGAGCAGCAGGGGGAAACGCACGGGCAGTTCCGTAGGCTCCTGGTTGCGGCCGTCGTAGGAGGTCATCCAGTTGGTTATCTTGGGGTCGAAAATCACTTCCTTGGCGAACTTGCTGAGCCTGGCCTCTATGTAACGGCCGGCGGCGTTGCTGTCACCCGTGAGGATGTTTCCCCAGTTTCCCTGGCAATCTACGGCGTAGCCCTTCTGGCCCAGCTGCACCAGGGCTCCCAGTATGCTGGCATCGCCGTGCGGATGGAACTGCATGGCCTGTCCCACTATGTTGGCCACCTTGGTGAGCCTGCCGTCGTCCATTCTCCACATTGCATGGAGAACCCTGCGCTGCACGGGCTTGAGGCCATCGACTATGTGGGGCACGGCTCTTTGCAGGATGACATAGGAAGAATAGTCCAGGAACCAGTCCCTGAACATTCCGGAAAGCTTGAAGCGCTTGCTGTCCTCGCCCAGCAGCCTGTCGAACTTGCCGCTGGAGGAAGATTCGTTCTCATCTACCGGCTGCTCGTTGTCCTCTTCCGGCGTAATTTCTTCTTCTCTTATGTCGTCCCAATCGTCTGCCATTGTAAACCTCTCTTTTCCAATATGTTACTCTTCGTATCCGAACTTTCTGAGTTCCTTGCGGCTGGTCCTCCAGTCCTCGTCCACCTTGACGAAAAGGCTGAGGAACACCTTCTTCTGGAAGAAGTCTTCCATTTCTATGCGGGCATCGGTGCCGAGCTTCTTCAGAGCCGCCCCGCCCTTGCCTATTATTATGCCTTTCTGGCTGTCGCGCATGACGTATATTACAGCGCTGATATCGTAGCGGGAAGCGCCCTCCTTGAAGGCCTCCACCACCACCTCGCAGCTGTACGGCACCTCCTGGTCGTAGTTGAGAAGTATCTTCTCCCTTATGATTTCGGAGGCGAAGAATCGCAGGTTCCTGTCCGTGAACTGGTCCTTGTCGAACCACGCCGGAGACTCGGGGAGTCTCTCCAGGATGGCCTCATAGACATTCTCCAGATTGAACTTCTCCTTGGCCGAAACGGGGAATATCACCGCCGAGGGCAGCTGCTCTCCCCACCACTGCATCAGGCGCATTACCGTCTGCTGGTCTGAAATGTCTATCTTGTTGATGACCAGTATTATAGGACATTCCAGCTTTTGCAGCTTGGCTATATAGTCGGCATTCTTGTCGCTCTGCTCGACGGTGTCCGTCACATAGAGAATGATGTCCGCGTCGCCTATGGCGGTGTCCACGAAATTCATCATGTTCTTCTGCAGGCGGTAGTTGGGCTTGAGTATGCCCGGGGTGTCTGAATACACTATCTGGAAATCCTCCCCGTTCATTATGCCCATGATTCTGTGGCGGGTGGTCTGTGCCTTTGCCGTCACTATGCAGAGTTTTTCGCCCACGAGGGCGTTCATGAGGGTAGATTTGCCGACATTCGGATTACCGATGATGTTGACAAATCCGGCCCTGTGTTTCTTGAGCGGTGTATCTCCCATTACAGATATGCTCCCATCTTGAGGACGTTGGCCTCACCCTCGGTGAGATATCTCCATTCGCCCTTCTTCACGCCCTTCTTGGTAAGGCCTGCGAAATACACGCGGTCGAGAGCCTTGACATCGTATCCGAGCGACTCGAATATGCGCCTTACGATGCGGTTCTTGCCGGAATGTATCTCTATTCCGAGCTTGCGGTGGTCGTTCTCGTCTATGTATTCGAGTTCGTCGGCCTTCACCTCGCCGTCGCCAAGGATTATGCCCGAAAGAATCTTCTGGTAATCCTCGTCGGTAAGGGGAGTGTTCAGGGTGACCTGGTAAATCTTCTTCTTGTCGAAGGAAGGGTGGGTGAGCCTCTCGGCGATTTCGCCGTCATTGGTGAACATCAGCACGCCGGTGGTGTTCTTGTCCAGGCGGCCGACGGGGAATACCCTGAATGCGCAGTTCTTGAGCAGGTCCATCACGGTCTTGTCGGCGTGGGGGTCGCTGGCTGAAGTGACGTATCCGCGGGGCTTGTTCATGACTATATATACCTTCTCCTCGCCCTTGAGCCTCTCGCCGTTGAAACGTACGTCATCGACTCCGGGCTTGATTTTGGAACCGAGTTCAGTCACGACCTCGCCGTTCACTGTCACCACGCCGGCCTGGATCATCTGGTCGGCCTCGCGGCGTGAGCACACTCCGCTGTTGGCGATGAACTTGTTGAGGCGTACCTCATCCTTTGCAAGGGGAGTGAAGCTCTCCACGTTCTCGCCCTCATGCACCTGTGGCTTGCGGCTTATCATCCTCTTTATGCCCTCGGCTGCGGCATTCTTCCTGGGGGCGTTCTTCTTGGGAGCGGGACCGCGGCCTTTGCCCTGAGCGGGGCGGGGTCCGCGTGATGCGGAGTAACTGCGGCGCTCGCCTCCTTCGGAGTAACTTCTACGCTCTCCGCCTTCTGAGTAGCTGCGCCTTTGTCCGTCCTGATAGCTGCGGCGGGTTCTGTCGGAACGCTGGCCATATCCGCGACGCTCTCCGTAAGAGCCTCTGTTATAGCCTCTTGAATCTTCCTCTGTCACGTAACTACTGTTGTCCGCGAAAGCATTGCCGCGGCTCTCATCGTGCTCCCTGCGGGGGCCGTAGCCTCCTCTGCGGGGCCTGTCTGAATAGTTGTCGCTGCGGCGGGGACGGTATCCACGGTCCTCACCATTCCTTTCACCCTGGTAGTTTCTTCTTTCGGAGTGATATCCTCCATTCTCTGAGAAGCTTGCTGCTTTGGCAACCCTGGGCCGTCTCGGCCTCAGTTTCCTGCCGTCTGCGGAATATCCGCCATTCTTGTTGTCTTCCATAATCATAGCCTCACGGCTTATTTTAATTTATAATTGTAAGTAATAAATCCTTTTTGAAGTGCGGGTGCTTCTGCGCTCATATTGAAATGGGCCTTCATGGCGGCTGCGCGTGCTTCAGCCCACACTTTCTTGTTGACTATGGTGGTCCCGTCCGCTCCGGCCTCGGCCCTCTGCACCGTGCCGTACTGGTCCACCCATATTGTTACGACCACCGTTCCCTGGTCCTGCGTTGTGCCGGCTGGCCTTGGCAGCACTCCCTCGACCTTGCGGCCTTGCAGATGGGCGTTGGGCTCTCCGGTCTGCTTGCCCACGGAGGTGTTGCCCGAGGCATGTCCCGCCTGCAGGGCTTCGCTCACCTTGGAGGCAGTCTGAGCGGCCAGGGTATCCTTGTCCGTCTTGTTGTCGGCGGCATGGAAGAGCGCCCTGTTGTCGATTTCCTTCTCGCGTGAAGGCTCGTATTTCTCCACATCGCCGAAGTCGTCTCCCGTAGCTTCCCTGGCCTCGTTGGCCTTCTTGCCCTGCTCCTGGGCCTCCGACCTCTGCACCAGTTCCAGCTTCCTGGTCCTGTCGATTTCCTCGGCGCGGGGCTGGCTTCCGTCCCTCACCTGCCTTGGCTGCCGGGCCTCTGGCTCGGTGAAGTCAATCAGGAAGGTCTGCTCAGGCGGCGGGGGATAGAGATATTTCATCCCCGTGAAAGTCCCGGCCAGCGCCAGCACCAGGTGTACGCCGACGGTAAGCAGGATGCCTGTCCCGCCTGCCACCTTGCGCTGCCTTTCCCGGTCCTGTCTGTATTTCTCCATACTGCTATTCGGGGCTTGTTGCCAATATCACCTTGTAATGGTTGCGCTTGGCGATGTTCATCACCTGCACCACCTCGCCCACGGGGACGGTCTCGTCGGAATAAATGGAGAATGTCGGGTCCTCCTCGCTCTGGAGCAGCTCCACCAGGGAGTCTTCCACCTGCGCGAAGGGAATGGCAGTCTCGTTTCCGTTGATGTGGTAGGTGTAGGTCTGTCCGTCGTGCCAGTCCTTTATGGACACGCTGACGGTGGCCTTCGCGGACACCTGGCCGGTGCTCTTGGGGAGCAGCAGCTTCAGGGCGTTGGGGTTCACCAGCGTCGATGTTATCAGGAAGAAGATGAGCAGCAGGAACACGAGGTCCGTCATTGACGACATCCCTATGTCCGAGAGCACCTTCGTATGTCTCTTGATTGCCATGGCCTGTTATTTTTCTGCGGGTTCGTGAAGCAGGTCCATGAAGTCCATCGTGGCGCTTTCCATCTTGAACACCAGGTCGGAAATCTTGGAAGTCAGCCAGTTGTATCCGAAGTATGCCACGATGCCGACGATTAGGCCGCCGACGGTGGTAATCATTGCGGTGTAGATACCGCTGGAGAGCAGGGTGATGTCAATGTTGTTGCCGGCCTGGGACATGTTGAAGAAGGCCTGCACCATGCCGATGACGGTGCCGAGGAATCCTATCATGGGAGCGCCGCCGGCTATGGTAGCCAGCAGGGGAAGACCCTTTTCGAGGCGTGCCACCTCGGCATTGCCTACGTTCTCGACGGCTGTCTGTATGTCACCAAGGGGACGGCCTATGCGCTCGATTCCTTTCTGGACGAGGCGGGCGATAGGGGAGTCGAACTGCTCGCAGAGGGTGACTGCCGACTTGAGCTTGCCCTCGTGTATATAGTCGCGGATGTCGTTCATGAAGTTCTTGTCAATCTTGCCGGCGCGGCTGATGAGCCACCACTTCTGTCCGAAAATATAGATGGCTATGATGCTGAGAATGAGGAGGACTATCATCAGCCATCCACCCTTGGTAGCCATCTCGATAAGAGAATAGGACATCTCCTGCTGCACGGGGGCAGCATTTGCTAAAACATCTGCGGCGGATGTAAGGGAGTCCGCCTGAACCTGTAGAAGATAGGAAATCATAGTATATTGCGTTTCATAATCGTGCAAAATTACTCAAAAAATGTCAAATAACCTTGAATAATCCGCCTATTTTTCAATAATAAGGTCAAATATATCGGGGTTATATGGGGAACTTACAGTTTTAAGAAGCTGTTTAAATTTCAATCGTAGATTTTGTTATACATAAGCCGGCAGAAGGCGAGTTGCACCATCGCTTCTCCGGTGTCAGAGTAGAATTCATAGTCCATGGCAATTCTCCGAAAGTTTTCCAACCATGAGAACGAGC